>JAGBCG010000091.1 GCA_017938055.1 Clostridia bacterium | reverse complement strand
CTCGTTTGCAGTACCGGGAGCAATTTTATCAAGTGCGTAAATCATTTCGATTATTCCGTCAAGGATTCTCTTTGGAAGCACAAGGCTCAAATCACCCGGCGTTGCCTGTAACGTAGGATTTACAAAGGACTCACTTATTCTTGTGGCATTTGAACGCTGACCATTTATAAGGTCGCCAAAACGCTGAACAATGACTCCTCCTCCAAGCATATTGCTCAGCCTTGCAATGCTTTCTCCATAGCCGTTGGAATCCTTAAAAGGCTCGGAAAAATGCTTTGCAACAAGAAGTGCAAAGTTGGTATTCTCCGTCTGCTTTTTGGGGTCTTCATAGCTGTGTCCGTTTACTGTGATAATTCCACCTGTGTTTTCATTTACGACACTTCCTTTTGGATTCATACAGAAAGTTCTCACCTTGTCGCCGTACTTTTTGGTGCGATAGACAATTTTACTTTCATACAGCTCGTCCGTAAGATGAGAAAACACCTCTGCTGGAAGCTCTACTCTTACACCTATATCCACTCTGTTGCTCTTTGTGGGAATATCAAGGTGCCTGCAAACAGTTTCCATCCACTTGCTTCCGCTTCTTCCCACCGAAATAATACATTTATCGCACAAGTATGAATTGTCCTTGCACTTGATTTCATATCCATTTTCAAGTGCGTTTATTGTTTCTACAGGACAGTCAAAGTAAAAATCAACCTTATCCTTTAAAAAGTTATACAGATTCTGAAGAACCACATAGTTTATATCCGTTCCAAGATGTCTTACTGACGCATCAAGCAGGTGAAGGTCATTCTGTATACACATTTTCTTGAACTTTGAGCCAGCCGTTGAGTAAAGCTTCGTGCCCTCTCCGCCAAACTTCATGTTTATTTCGTCAACATAATGCATAAGCTCAAGAGCTTTTTTCTTTCCCATGTACTCATACATCGTTCCGCCAAAATCATTGGTTATATTGTATTTTCCGTCTGAAAAAGCACCTGCTCCTCCAAACCCGCTCATTATAGAACAGGTTTTACAGCTTATACAGCTTTTTACTTTATCTCCGTCTATAGGACACTTTCTGTTTTCGAGTGCATGACCCGACTCAAATACAGCCACCTTTAGCTGCTTGTTTGAATTAACAAGCTCGTATGCCGAAAAAATTCCTCCCGGACCTGCTCCTATTATTATGCAATCATACTTCATACAGATATTCCCTCCGTATCCTTATTTTTATATATCACACCTTCAAGGTGTTTTAAGGCTCTTATTGTTGCAAAAACTTACAAATTGCGGTAAAACTCTACTGCCAGTCTGTCACATCTCTCGTTATATGGATTTCCTGCATGACCTTTTACCCAGAAGTACTGTATTTTGTGGTAAGAATCAAGTAAAAGCAGCTTTTCCCATAAATCCACGTTCTGTGCCGCCTTGCCGTCAGCCTTTTTCCAGCCTTTTTCCCGCCAAGAGCTTGCCCAGCCTTTTGTCATGCCGTCAATTAAATACTTTGAGTCAGAGTACAGCTTTACACAGCATGGCTCTTTTAAGGCAGAAAGCCCCTCTATTGCCGCTGTAAGCTCCATTTTGTTGTTGGTGGTGTCCTTGTCGCCGCCGGACATAACCTTTTCCATACCCTTGTATACAAGTATGGCTCCCCAACCTCCTGCACCGGGATTTCCACTGCAGGCTCCGTCAGTGTATAACGTTACTTCTTTCAATTTTCTTCTTCCTTTTCAGGCACTATTAACGGACGGTATTCTATCTCACCGCCAATTATAAGATGACCCTCGTCATTGATTTCGTATTCCACACTAAAACCGCTTTCAGGGCTGTTTCCGTCAATATAATAGGTGATTTTTCCGCCTCTTGCTCTGTAACGTGTCTTGTCGGTGGTAAAAATTTCGTTCACATATTCATAATAGAATCCATCGGCAGTATATTCATAAGTTGCCTCGGTTTTTACGTCTATCCATTTTCCAACAAGACTTGATGAATCATTTGAGCAGCTGCTCAGCAAAAGAGTAAGCGGCATTGATACTAACAGTAAAAAAAGAGCAGTCAGTCTTACTTTCATATAGCTTTCTCCTTAAATTTCGGGAAATAGTTTTGGCATAGACGACATGCCGTCATCTATGTTTTCGTATTTTATAGTTACGGCAAAGCCTAAAATCTTTGAGCAAATTCGTACAAGTTGCTCTTTCATTCCCGAATCACTTGTTGCCATAAAGTAGCCCATGGGGTTAAGCTTTATGGTCAGCACATCGCCGTTTATATATGCTTTTGCATCGTTAATCATTGAGTAAAGAATCTTGTCTTCTTCCTTTGCCAGCTCAATCACTTCACCAAAGGACAGCATTTCACTTGCAGCACTGTGTTGGTCATTCTTTAAAGTCCCGCAAGCCCCAGCTACATCCTCAGGAGTGTTTTCTGTTGTAGTATCAGGTGGAACAAGACCGTCAAAATACCCGTCGTCCGAAGGTGGTGTGGTTGACTGTTGGGTTTTGCTGTTTTGATGTTGCTGCACAGGCAAAGAGCTTTGCTCTGTAGCAGAATGTGTGTTATCTGAGAGGGAATTGTCACATGAATTTGCAGGCGGATTTTCCAAAACTCTTGCCATGGGGGCATTTTCAAGTGAGGAAATTCTCTCAAGTAAAGACTCTGCACTTACAGAAAGACGGCTGTCACAAAGTCGCATTGCCATAATTTCAAGCACTGTTCTTTTTGAAAGTCCGTTTTTTACAAGCTTTGCACTCGTGCTTTCCACAATGTCGGTGCAGTAAAGAAGCCTTTCGGGTGTAAAATCATTTTCAATGTCACGTAATGCCGCTATCACGTCGTCTGTCTGGTCGTCTATGAGGGTTGAAACACTTGCACTTGCGTATTTCATAACAAGCAAATCACGAAGCATATTGCCAAGCTCTGTGCAAAGAATACTAAGATCCTTGCTTGAATTGTATGCCGTTGCAATAGTTTCAAGTGCACCTTTTGAATCCTTTTTTGCCACCTGCTTTAACAGCCTTAGCACAATCTCATTACCCACAACCCCAAGAGAAGCCTCGGCATCCTGTCTTGTGACGTTTTGCTGTCCCACAAAAAGCTCAAGCATGCTCAAAGCATCTCTCATAGCACCTGTGGAAAGGTTTGCAATCAGCTGAAGTGCACTTTTTTCCATTCCGATGTTTTCTTTTTCACATACATACTCAAGCCTTTTTGTAATGTCCTGTGAGCCAATTCTGTGAAAATCAAAGCGTTTACAGCGTGACAGGATTGTGGCGGGAATTTTATTAAGCTCTGTAGTTGCAAGTATAAACATCACATGCTCAGGCGGCTCCTCAAGAGTCTTTAAAAGTGCATTAAAAGCTCCGGGAGTCATCATATGAACCTCGTCTATGATATAAACTCGTTTTTTCATTTCAATAGGAAGAAAATATATTCTTTCCTTTAATTCTCTAACATCATCAACGCCGTTGTTTGATGCCGCGTCCATTTCCACAATATCAACAGAGCTTTCCGCAGCCTTACATTTTTCGCACTGTCCGCAAGGGTCTCCGTTGACAGGAGTTTCACAGCTTACAGCCTTTGCAAAAATCTTAGCACAGGTAGTCTTTCCCGTTCCCCTTGAACCGCAAAACAAATATGCATGTGAAACGGCGTTCTGCATTATTTCACTTTTTAAAACCTTTGTTATATGCTCCTGTCCCACAACGTCTGAAAAGCTTTTGGGACGGTATTTTCGGTAAAGAGCTATGTAGTTTGACATAGGCTTTATTTCCTTTCTGAATCAATAAGGTAATTCATCAGTAAAATATACGGTTAAGATACAAGCCCTCAGCGGGTGCGGTATCACCTGCAAGAGCACGGTTTTTACCCTCAATTATTTGTGTAAGCGAGCCTGATGGTGCATTTTTCCTTGCAAGGTCAAGATATGTTCCAACCATGATTCTCACCATGTTGTACAGAAAACCATCAGCACACACTCTTATTGTGACAAGTCCGTCACAACGCTCAACATCGAAGTATTTTACAGTTCTCACAGTGTTGTTTTCATTCTTTGAGCCTTTTGACATAAACGAGCGAAAGTCATGAGTTCCGCAAAATTCTTCATTGACATAGCTTAATGAAGCAATGTCAATTTGTCTTGGATAGAACATGGCTTTTCCCTTTAAAAAGGGATTGTCATACTTTTCGTTCCAGATTTTATAGATGTATTCCTTTGATGTACAGGAATATCTTGCGTGAAAATCCGCATTTTTTATGCACGCCGACTTAACTGCAAGTCCGCTGTCCCGAAGATGTGCATTGAGTGCCATGGTCAGTCTTTCGCAGTCCATTGATACGCCAGCTTTCAGGATATGACAAACGTAATTGTTTGCATGAACCGACGAATCCGTTCTTGAACAACCGCACACATCGGGTCTGTAGCCAAGAACCGACTGCAATGCGTCCTGAAGTGTGCTTTGAACGCTTCTTGCATTTTTCTGCACCTGCCAGCCACAGAAGCGTAAGCCGTCGTACATAAGTGTCAAAGCGATTTTTTCGCCCTTTTGTCTGTTTTCCTCTAATGTCATATTACACCTCTGAGGGTTATTCTCATTGCTACCATTGAGCACAAAAACAGCAAAAATAACACAAGAACTATTATATCCATAGGCTTTGCTTTCATAACCTTCATTCTCGTTCTGCCGTTTCCGCCCGTATAAAGACGACATTCCATCGCTCCTGCAAGCTCATCAGCACGTCTGAATGCCGAAACAAACAAAGGTATCAGTATTGGCACCATTGCCTTTGCACGTGTGAGCAAATTTCCGCTTTCAAAGTCTGCTCCTCTTGCCTTTTGTGCGTTTATTATTTTTTCCGTTTCCTCTATCAAAGTAGGGATAAAACGCAGAGCTATTGTCATCATCATCGAAAATTCATGAACGGGAAGTCCTATTACCTTTAATGGAGAAAGCAGTCTTTCTATAGCGTCCGTCAGAGCCATGGGACTTGTGGTATAGGTAAGAAGCACAAAGGTGCTCACAATAAGGCATAGTATTCTCAGTGCCATTAGAAAAGCATATATAAGTCCCTCAGGATATATTTTTATTATCCAGAATTCCAAAATCGGTTTTTCGCCCGTTGTCCAGAGAATATTTGCAATTATTGTAAACAGCACAATAAACACTACGGGTTTCAGTCCCTTTAAAATAATCGACAAATTGAGCCTTGACAAAGCCACAATCAACACCGTGGACAGTGCCACAAGTACAAAGGACAGGTATGACGAGGCGGTGAATATTGCCGCTATATAAAGAATAATGCATATTATTTTAAAGCGTGGGTCGAGCTTGTGAATCACCGAATTTCCCGGGAAAAACTGACCAAGTGTTATATCGGACAGCATATGTGCACCCTTTCATGAATATTATACATAACTGTACATCGTCTATTATATCACTATTTTTTGAATACTTCTACACATTTTTATAAAAAAGTGAAATAAGTCAGAAAATGTGCCATAATAATGAGGCAAAAACGAGAATTGTTAAAAAAAGTCCTTTAAAATTTTAACATATTCAGTATATACTATAATCGTTATTTTATATAATGCCAGAAGAGTACTTATGTGAAATTAAAAACCATGTTCATAAACGAAAAAGGAATGAAAAAATAGTGGCAACAATAAGATATACTACAAGGGGAACATGTTCAAGAGCAATAAATCTTGAGATTGAGGATGGCATCATCAAGCATGTTGAGTTTGAGGGCGGTTGCAGCGGCAACACTCAGGGCGTTGCAAGACTTGTTGAGGGAATGGACACCAAAACTGCCATTGAAAAGCTTTCGGGAATACGCTGTGGCTTTAAGAATACCTCCTGTCCCGACCAGCTTGCAAAAGCACTGGAGAGTCTTGAAAAATAATAAAAACACGGCAAGTTTAAGTTGATTTACAGACAAAACATATAAAAAAATATATAAAGGGAGAAATCAATGAACTATTCAGAACAATACAAAAAGTGGTTATCCTTCGAGGGTCTTGACTGTGAAATGCGGCAAGAGCTGGAAAGCATAAAGGACAACGAACAAGAAATCAAAGAGCGTTTTTATGCCCCCATGTCCTTTGGTACGGCAGGTCTGCGAAGCATTATAAGAGCAGGCATAAACGGTATGAACATATACACTGTGGCACAGGCAACTCAGGGCCTTGCCGACCTTGTTATAAAAAACTCAGGACAAAAGGACGGCGTTGTAATTGCCTGCGACACAAGAATAAAATCCGAGCTTTTCGCCCGCACATGTGCACAAGTTCTTTATGCAAATGGAATAAAAGTATATATTTTTGATTCGCCACGACCTACTCCCTTGCTTTCTTACGCAATAAGAGAGCTTAAAACAGCCGCAGGCATAAACATTACCGCCTCCCACAACCCTAAAGACTATAACGGCTACAAGGCATACTGGTCTGACGGAGCACAGATAAGTCCGGAACAAGCAAAGGTGGTATCCGATGCAATAGAGGGCGTTGATATCTTTAGCGGCGTTAAAAGTGCGGACTTTGACGAGGGCGTAAAAAACGGACTTATAGAAATTATCGGCAAAGACATTGACGAAAAATATATGTCGGTAGTGCTTGAGCAAAGAGTAAACAAGAACGCAATCCCCGAAATTGCCGACACCTTCAAGGTTGTTTACACACCTTTTCACGGAACGGGACGTATTCTTATTCCCGAAGTTCTCAAACGTGCCGGTTTAAAGCATCTTTACTGCGTAGAACAGCAGATGACTCCCGACGGCTCATTTCCCACAGTAAAAAGTCCAAATCCTGAGGACAAGGAAGGCTTTAATCTTGCTATTGAAATAGCAAAAAAAGAGGGTTGCGACCTTATGGTAGGCTCAGACCCGGATGCTGACAGAGTTGGTGTTATTCTCAGAACTGACAAAAACGAATTTATTCCCCTTACGGGAAATCAAATAGGCTGCATGCTTATTTCATATATCATCGAAGCAAGAAAGCTCTCAGGCACTCTTGCAGAAAACTCCTGCGTAATAAAATCCATTGTAAGCTCACCTCTTGCTGACGCTATATGCAAAAAGAACGGTGTAAAGCTTATGGATGTGCTGACAGGCTTTAAGTTTATCGGCGAAAAGATGACGGAGTTTGAAAAAACAAAGCAGTACAGCTATATCTTCGGCTTTGAAGAAAGCTATGGTTATCTTTGCGGCACGTATGCTCGTGACAAAGATGCTGTAAGTGCCACAATGCTGATAGTGGAAATGGCGGCGTATTACGCAAAACAGGGCAAGACATTATATGACGTATTATGCGGCATTTTCAAGGAATATGGCTACTATATTGAGGGTGTACAAAATGCGGCTTTCCCGGGCGTTGATGGACAGAGCAACATGAAAAAGCTTATGGAAGCTTTAAGAACAAATGCTCCCAAAGTACTTGCAGGACAAAAAATTGTTGCTGTTGAGGACTATTTATCATCAGTAAAAACCTCTCTTGACGGAAACAATAGTGAAATTCCTTTGCCAAAGTCAGATGTTCTTTGCTTTATAACTGAGTGTGGTGACAAGATATTTGTCCGCCCGTCAGGAACTGAGCCTAAGATAAAATTCTATTATCTTGTGTCGGACGAAACCGAAAAGGCAGCTCAAAACAAGATTGACTCATACAAAGAAGCAGTATCGCTTCTCTTAAAATAGTACAAACACGAAAGGATATATAAAAATGGCAGAAAAAAAACAGGTTGAACAAATCACCTCCCGTGATACCGACTTTGCACAGTGGTATACAGACATCGTAAAAAATGCAGACCTTATTGACTATTCAAGCGTAAAGGGCTGTATGATTATCCGTCCATACGGATATGCAATCTGGGAAAATATTCAAAAAATTATGGATACAAGATTTAAGGAAACAGGACATGAAAACGTATACATGCCAATGTTCATTCCCGAAAGTCTTCTCAACAAGGAAAAGGACCACGTTGAAGGCTTTGCACCTGAAGTTGCATGGGTAACTCACGGCGGAAGCGAGCCTTTAACCGAGCGTCTTTGCGTTCGTCCCACATCAGAAACGCTCTTCTGTGAGCACTTTTCAAAGATTATTAATTCCTATCGTGACCTGCCATTGCTTTATAATCAGTGGTGCAGTGTTGTAAGATGGGAAAAGACAACAAGACCATTCTTACGAACAAGAGAATTTCTCTGGCAGGAAGGTCATACCATGCACGCAACAGCCGAAGAAGCAAGAGCTGAAACACTCCAGATGCTAAACATCTATGCAGATGTATGCGAGCATGACCTTGCAATGCCTGTAGTAAAAGGACCAAAAACTCCCTCAGATAAGTTTGCAGGTGCTGAGGATACATATGCCATTGAAGCACTCATGCACGATGGCAAGGCTCTCCAGGCAGGCACTTCCCACTACTTCGGTGACGGCTTTGCAAAGGCTTTTGACATCACCTACAAGTCCAAGGACAACGTAGACGTATATCCTCACCAGACTTCCTGGGGAACAACCACCCGTCTTATCGGTGCTATCATCATGACACACGGCGATGACAACGGTCTTGT
>JAGBCG010000090.1 GCA_017938055.1 Clostridia bacterium | reverse complement strand
TGTAGACATTGACTCGCTTCTTGTATCTCAGCCCGACTATGCTGAGCAGGCTTTGGAAATAACTGAAGCTCTTGTTCGTTCGGGTGCTGTTGAAGTTGTGGTTGTTGACTCGGTTGCAGCACTTGTTCCTAAAGCGGAAATTGACGGAGAGATGGGCGACTCTCACGTAGGTCTTCAGGCAAGACTTATGTCACAGGCTCTCAGAAAACTATCCGGTGCTATTGCAAAAAGCAACTGTATTGTTATCTTTATCAACCAACTTCGTCTTAAGGTTGGCGTTATGTATGGAAATCCTGAAGTTACCTCAGGCGGTAATGCCCTGAAATACTACGCTTCCGTACGACTTGATGTAAGACGTACCGAAACAATAAAGGACGGAACTGAGTCTTTGGGAAACCATACAAGAGTTAAGGTTATAAAGAACAAGGTCGCTCCTCCCTTTAAAACAGCCGAATTTGACATCATCTACGGCAAGGGCATTTCAAAGGAAAGCGAAATTATTGATATTGCCGTTTCTCTTGACATTATTCAAAAGAGTGGCTCATGGTTCTACTACAACGAGCAAAGACTTGCTCAGGGCAAGGACAATGTCAGAGAGCTTTTCACCTCAAACAAGGAGCTTGCACAGGAAATTGAAAAGCTTATCCGTGAAAAGCTTCAAAACGGTGCAAATGCTGACACTTTAAGTGACGACCAAAGCGAAAGCACATCTTTAGGCAATGTAATGATGGAAGACAACGTAATTGTTACTGAAGATTTTTAATTAACGTATGATTTTTACATCAATGAAAATATCTGCCGGCGGTGGAGAGTACTCCTTTTTTACAGAGGACGGTGGCAGATATACAATTTCAGTTGCCGATGCAAAAAGACTTTCACTCGCCGACCTTTGTGCCGACGATTTGCCCATTGAATTTGAGGATGACGAATTAATGGAATTTTTATCCTCAAAGCTTTCTGCAATAAAGTATTGCACCTATCTTATGTCTTTTTCCGACAAAAGCGAAAGTGCTTTAAAGCGAAAAATGCGTGAGAAAGGTTATTCTTCACACATTGCAGATGAGGCTTTGAGTGTGTTGAGAAACAGCGGTTTTACAGACGATGGCGGTCTTTGTGTGAAAAAATATCAAGCCATTGCAATATCCAAGCTTTACGGTCCGCACAGAATCAAGGCTGAGCTTATTGCAAAGGGATTTTCAACACAAGATATAAACCATGCACAAAATGTTTGCTGTGTTGATTTTGACAAGCTTTTATCCGAGCTTATTCAAAAGCTGTTAAAATCAAAAAAAGTCGATTTTTCAAACAGAGAGGAAATTACAAAGTTCAAAGCCAAGCTTTCAAGGTATGGCTACAGTTTTGACACAATAAATGCCGTTCTTACTCACTACTGTGACTGTGATGACGGCTTTTATGAAGATTACTAAGGAGGCGGTCAGTACGGAACTGTATATCTATTCTGCAATAATTATTCTTTCACTTATAATAGAAGCAAGCACGTCAATACTTGTTGCAATCTGGTTTATACCCGGTGCACTATCCGGAATTTTACTTTCATTACTTAATGTAAACATCCCAACACAGATTGTTGTATTTTTCGTTGTGAGCTTCACACTTATGGTGTTATTTTACAAAAAACTACGGGATATTATTGCTTCCAAAACTGAAAAGACAAATATTGATGCACTTATTGGCAAGGAAGCTGTTGCCGAGGAGGATATAAGCTATCTTAAGCCGGGCAGAGTAAAGGTTAACGGCATGAGCTGGAGTGCTTACATTAAAAAAGGTGATGAAGAAATTAAAAAGAACGATACGGTAAGAATCCTATCCATTGACGGCGTAAAACTATTATGTCAAAAGCTGGACGAAAATGCCGTAACACAACAAGTATTAGTTAACAAATAATATCAGGAGGTATTTATTGTATGGAATTTATCATTATCATTGCAGTCATAGTTTTATTTCTCGTTTTATCAAATATAAAAATCATCCCCCAGGCAAAAGCTGCCGTTGTTGAACGTCTTGGTGCATATAAGGCAACATGGAAAACCGGTATTCATTTTACAATTCCCTTTGTTGACAGAATTGCCAAAAACATTTCTCTTAAGGAACAGGTTGTGGACTTCCCTCCCCAGCCCGTTATAACAAGCGACAATGTTCACATGATGATTGACACGGTTATATATTTTCAGATTGCTGATCCAAAGCTCTACACCTATGGCGTAGAAAATCCCATGATTGCCATTGAAAACCTCACAGCAACAACACTTCGTAACATCATAGGCGATCTTGAGCTTGACGGCACTCTCACCTCACGTGACATAATCAACACGAAGATGCGTGCCATTCTTGACGAAGCAACTGACCCATGGGGTATTAAAATTAACAGAGTTGAGCTTAAAAACATCATGCCTCCAAAGGATATTCAGGACGCCATGGAAAAGCAGATGAGAGCTGAACGTGAAAGACGTGAAAAGATTCTTCAGGCTGAGGGTGAAAAAAAGTCTGCAATTCTTATTGCCGAGGGTAACAAGGAATCCAAGATTCTTGAAGCTGAAGCCAACAAGCAAGCTGCCATTCTCAATGCCGAAGCTATAAAGGAAGCAAAAATCCGTGAGGCTGAGGGTGAGGCTGAAGCAATTCTCAAGGTGCAGACCGCCATTGCAGAGGGTTTAAAGCTCATCAACGAAGCAAATCCCGGTGAAAAAGCCATTGCACTCAAGAGCCTTGAGGCACTTCAAAAGGTTGCTGACGGAAAAGCAACAAAGCTTATTATTCCTACCGATTTACAGGGTGTTACCTCTCTTGCAGCTACCATTAAAGAGGCTGTAACCGACAACAAGCAATAATTTTATCAAAAAAATCAAAAAAATTTTGAAAATCTATTGTAATTTATAAAAATATATGTTATAATCATCGTGTTATGTGTATTAGACATGGTTAAGAGATTATTTCATCGGAGGAATTTTTAATGTTAAACACAGTTATTGGTATTTTATTGATTATAATGGCGGTATTTCTTGTAATTGCCGTACTTATGCAAAGCAGCAAGGACCACAGACACGGCGGAACGGTTGCAGGTGGTGCAGAAACTTTCTTTGGCAAAAACAAAGGTAAGTCCCTTGACGCCTTATTCAACAAGCTCACAACTGTTATTGCAATAATATTTGTTGTTCTTGTTGTTGTGCTTTATGTAGTTCAGCCTGAAGCAGACTCAAATGTTACACAGCTTCCCCAAGCAAGTGATGAAGCCCAGACTACTCCCGAAGCAGAAGACGAACAGGCTCCTGAAACTGATGATCAGCAGGCTCCTGTAGTTGAAGGCGAGGATGTTCCGGTAGTTGACGAAGAAGCTGATGCAGCTGAAGAAGAAACTAATGCAGTTGAAAAAGATACTGATGCGGTTGAAGAAGATGCTGCTGAAGTAACAGAAGAAGTAGTTGAATAATCATTTAAGATAATTCCAAAGCATCCGTTTGGAAATTTCGATATTGATTTTGCATTTTAATTTCGGACGCGAGGTTTATGCCTTGCGTCTGTTTTTTGTGAAAGTGTTTTGGAGGTTTGTATGCAAGCAAGCAAAAAGTTTATAAGTTTTCTTATATCTTTCATTTTATTTTTTCTATCATCACTACATCATTTTATAAATTTGCTCTTCAAAAACGCATGGTTTATCACCAAAAGCGTTCTTCGTGCATTGGACGAATGTTTATGTACCACAAAGAATTCTTTGATTTTTTTAGGCTGTTACAGTATTATTTTCAACTACTTTCTCGAAGCGGCTCTCAGAAGAAGTTTCACCGAGCCTTTATTACTGCTTATTCAATCACCGATTGTGTTTTTCCTTGGTGCATTAATTGTTTTTACTACATTCTCTTTTATGTACATATTTAAACGTCGTTCTTTCTTCTTTGCCCTTATTTCAGTAGTATGGATAACTGTCAACTTTGTCAGCTTCTTTTTAATGTGTCAGCGAACAACACCCTTTAACAGTTCGGATTTTCGCGTTCTTAAATCTGCACTTGACATCATCCCTATTTATCTTTCAGTATTGGATATTATTCTATTATGTATTGCCATTGTTGTCGCTGTTTTTTTACTTTGTGTTATATTTATTAAGTGTAAAAAGACAAAGGGTATTCTCAGCTTATCAGCTCTTGTGCCATTAATAACAAGCATTATTACGGTAATTTGTGTTATATGCAACACCACCTTTGTAATTAATGCCGACAGATTCGATAATCTTCCAAACAAGTACCGTGAACACGGATTTGTATTCTGCTTTTTATATTCCATTATTGACAATGGTATTGAAAAACCCTCCAATTACAGTCATCAAGCCTTTAGCGAACAACGTGATAAGGTCGTGTCCGATACTTCAATATCCGAAAAGCCGGTAATTCAACAATCTGTGGATGAAACGCCTGAGCTTATTGATTCAATATTCAACAGTGTTATTGAAGCTTACAAAGCCATGCCTGATTATTCTTATCTCAATGTTTCGCATGAACTTTCCCAGAGCGTTATTGAAAATCTCACCGTCAAGTACAATGAATACAAGAGTAATCCTAAAAATGATGAGGCTTCATGTTTAAACTTCCCTGAATGTTTTGACATGCCAAATGTTATTTTCCTACAATTAGAATCATTTTATGATGTAAACAACATTGCCGGCTATCAGTACAGCACCTCTCCTCATCCCATTTATTCTTTATTAAAGGACCAGCTTGACGGCGGACTTCTTACCGTCCCATCAATAGGTGCGGGTACTGCCAACACCGAATTTGAAATCCTAACAGGTATGGACGTTTCTTTCTTTGGTATTGCGGAATATCCTTATCTTTCCGTTCTTCAAACTCAGACCTGTGAATCCATTGCCAACAATGCCCGTGAATACGGCTACACCTCTCATGCTATTCACAATCACAAGGGTACCTTCTATGACAGGCACATAGTATATCCAAATCTTGGTTTTGACTCATTTACCTCAATAGAAAACACCCCTATTATTATCAGAAATCAGCGTAACTGGGCAAAGGATGCTATGCTTATTGACCCCATTCTTGCCGCACTTAATTCTACAGATTCCAAAGACCTTATTTACACTGTAAGTGTTCAGCCACACGGCAGATACCCTTCAAAGAGCAAATATGCTAATTTACTTGATGGCGAAGATCCAAAAGTCAAAGTTTACGGCAACGACGACAATCCTGAAAATCCCGGATTTACCTACTATGTCAATGAGCTTAATGAGGTTGATACATTTATTGGAAACCTCATTTTAGAGCTAAGCTTTAGAAATGAGCCCACAGTGCTTGTACTCTACGGCGACCACCTTCCCGCTTTCTCAGTACAGAAGAACTGGCAGCTTAAAGAAGGTAACTGCTATCAAACCGACTACATTATCTGGAATAACTGTGGTATTGATTTTTCAGATTCACAGGATTTAACAACATTTCAGCTTTCCTCTTACATTTTCTCAAAGTTAGGAATTAACGCAGGTGATTTTAACCGACTCAATCGCTTATATCTGAACAACAGCACCGATGATTACTCTCATTTACGTCACATATATCAGTATGCTACACTCTACGATTCTCATTTGAAGGACGACAATTCTTCGATTACCGTACCTAAATATCAACGTGCAGATACTAAATTCGGCATTATATCCACTTCTTTGTTAGGTGCATATACCATTGATGGTACTACTTATATTTCGGGTGACAACTTCAACGAGTTTTCTAAAATTGCTGTTAATCAAAAGCCTGTCGACACTGAATACATCAATCACGGTTTACTGAAAACAGATGCCTTACTTTCTGCTGACGATATAATTACCGTTGTTCAGCAAGCTGCCAACTATACAATTCTTGGTGAAAGCAGCAATTCTCTTGTTTACACGGAACTCATGATTGTTCCTGAAGAATTAAAGCAACAGTATCTCGATTCACTTATTCCCACAAGCGAGGATTATTTATTACCCGACTTACACATCAAGGATGATGCTACAGCCGAGTTTATTACGGGTTCTGAAGAACACCAAATGATTCAGGAAAGTCTTGGCAAAGCACCAGAAGAACGTACCTCATCCAGTATTGACAGTTGATTTTACAATTTAGAAGTTTTAAAAGGGGCTGTAGCAAAACAATTTGTTACAGCCCCAAACATGCACAAAAAGCATGATTATTCGTAGGGGACGATGACCACATCGTCCCGTTTTTTTGTGCAATTTGAGAATTTTGCTATAGCTCCTTTTTCATGCAAAAAAGAGCCGTCCGTAATGGACAGCTCTCATGCTTTTATTATTTATGTGTTAATCAGAATGTAAAGCGATTACCTGTATTTGTTCTTGGCTTTTTGAAAAATTCAAGTGCATCATCAAGCTCGTTTGAATTAGCACCTTCCTGCTGTGCACCAGCTTCAGAAACAGCAGCTCCAACGGGTTGCTCATCTCTGACATCGCCAACTACAGGTCTTGCAACTCTAACGTCAAATTGCTTCTTTTCAGGTTCAAAGCCTGTTGCAATAACAGTAACCTTCATCTCGTCCTCAAGGTTTGTATCAAATGCAGCACCCCAAATTATTGTCGCTTCAGGATTTGCTTCCTTACTGATAAGATTGGATGCATATTCAAC
>JAGBCG010000089.1 GCA_017938055.1 Clostridia bacterium | reverse complement strand
GAGAGCATAGGACAGTCAGTAATAAGGGCAAATCCTTTTGCCACATCCTCGGCGAAAGAAGCACATGTTGGACTGCCGCAAGCACCACAGTCAAATTCGGGAAGCTGAGAATAAATCTGCTGTGACTTTTTCATTGTAGACATTGCCAGAAGCATGTCCTGACCGGATTTTTTCTCAAGTGCTTTATTAATAAACTGATGAGTGGAGAAAGTGTCCGGTAAAGAAGCAATTTCGACTTCCGAATACCTGCTTTGCATAACAGGCAGATAACGCTTGAGATTCTGAATTTTTACTTTTGCAAGATATGGGTTTTCAACAGTAAGAACTCCACCCACACAGCCGGAGCTGCAGGCGTTAAGCTCAATAAAGTCGAGAAATGGGTAATTACCCGTTTCAAGCTCGTCGAGAACCTTTATAACATTCTCAATGCCGTCAACTGCAAGATAGCTGTCGTTGAGAAGAGCCGAGGCTTCGCCGCTGCTTACTGCCCAACTCATACCAATCATACCTGTTCTTGAAACAGGAACAGGAGTTTTCTCCTTTTTCATCACGCCCAAAAGCTCAAAGTAGACATCGCTCATTGAAACAACATAGTCAATGGAATTTTTTTCACCCGCAAAGCCGTTTTTCACATAGCTTGTTTTTCCGGTACACGGGGAGATAAAAACTGTAACAATGTCTTCATCACGTACTTCGGGATGACGTTGTTTAGCTTGATCCTTGGCCATTTTTCCCGCAATATCCATAGGAGAGAGAATAGGAATGAGGCTTTCGCAAAGATAGGGGAATCTCAGTTGAATAAGCCTTGTTACCACAGGGCAAGCACTGCTTATAACGGGACGTTTTACATCCTTGCGTTTAAGATAAAGTCTTGTGTATTCTGTAACAAGCTCTGCAGCACGTGCCACCTCAAAGACATGACTAAAGCCAAGGTCCAGTAGACCCTGAAGCATGTAATCCACATCGTCCAGATTCTGAAACTGACCGTACAGAGAGGGTGGTGGCAGAGCAATTACGTATTTTTCTTTGAACGGAATGTCACCAAGAACATCGTTGTTGGACTTCTTAGCCTTGTGAGGACATAGCATAATACACTGACCGCAGTCAATGCAACGGTCGGCATCAATTACAGCATGACCGTCTCTTATGCGTATAGCCTCGGTAGGACAACGTTTCAAGCAGGTAATGCACCCCTTGCATCTTGAAACGTCAAGGGAAACAGAATGCTTATATCCAATCAAAATATTCACCTCAAGGCTTTACAGTAATAGTAAGTGTAGTACCTTCTCCGACTTTACTCTGAATATCAAGCTCGTCGGAATACCGCTTGATATTTGGCAGACCCATACCTGCACCGAAGCCAAGAGAACGGATGTTGTCCGGAGCTGTCGAATACCCCTCGCTCATAGCAAGGCTTATGTCGGCTATGCCCGGTCCCTTGTCTGTCAGTACAAGAATAATCTTGTCAGGATGTACAAAAAGCTGTGCAACACCGCCGCCCGCATGGATGACCATGTTTATTTCAGCCTCGTACATTGCTATAGAAACTCTTCTTATAACTTCAGCATCAAAGCCAATGTTTCTTAAAATCTTTTTTACTTGTACGGAAGCTTCGCCTGCCGAAGAAAAATCGTTTCCGTCAACATTAAAGGTATATGAAAGAATGCTTTGATTGTCCATGATCACACCTCTTTCGGAGCAAGTCCGTTGGTGTAGAGCAAGCCACAAGCTTCAAACATACGTTTTTGAGTTGCAAGAATTACGATTCCTGTTTCTTCTGCAAGAGAGAGCATTTCTGCAGATGGCCTTTTGTTTCTGACAAAGACAATGCACCTCATGTCCATCATTTCAGCAGTTCTGATAACCTGAGGGTTGACAAGACCTGTAATAAGCACTGCCTGATCTTTGACGTAAGCAAGCACATCACTCATCATGTCACTGCCACAGGCTGAGTGAACCTGGTGAAAAACACCATCCTTGCAGCAGAGGACCTCTGCGTCAAGTAAAGAAGCTATTTCTGAAATTTTCATATGTCCAATCCCGCTTTCATGAAAAATGGTGGGAATATTTTCTGACAGTTATGCAGAGTATTTAGCAAGAATACCGTCAACGTCGTCGGGAAGAAGTCTGCCGTAAACGTCGCCGTTAATCATAACAACAGGAGCAAGACCGCAAGCACCTACGCAACGGCAGGAGGAAAGAGAGAACTTTCCGTCGGGAGTACATCCGCCGTCACCGATGCCAAGCTTCTGCTTTAGCTTGTCAAATATTTCGCCTGCACCTTTAACGTAGCAAGCAGTTCCAAGACATACTGAAATGTCGTATTCACCCTTAGGGTCAAGTGCAAACTGAGCATAGAAGGTTACAACCTCGTATACCTTTTCGATTGAAATATCAAGACCTTCTGCAATTTTCTGTTCTACTTCGATAGGAAGGTAACCATATACCTCCTGAGCTTTTTGAAGAACGGGAATAAGTGCACCCGGCTTACCTTTGTGTTCTGCAATAATTTCCTGTAATTTTGCAGCTTTTTCCGCTGTATCCTTGAAGGGTACAGATGAAATTGTTGTTGCCATAAGCTATACCTCCTAAAATATATATTAGCTTGTTGTTAATTATATCACAAGCACGCCTAAAAGAAAAGAGCTAAATTTAAAAAAAATCACTTTTTTCGGCTTTTTTTTGTCTTTTTTTCGTTAAAAGCTCTGTTGGTAACTTTTTTGTAAACATTCCCGCAAAATGTACACATTTTTGGTTATACTCTGACGACTAAGAAAAAAATTTACTGCATAGGCTAAAAAAAGTAAAAAATACATGATAATATAGACAGGTATCATGAGTTCGAAACCTTCCTCATGTAAAACAAAACTAAAGGAGCAATAAATGTGAAAAGAATGAAAAAAACGTCGTTTATTACCATGTCCGCAAGTATTGCGGTGCTGTATGTGACTCTCACATACCTTACGGGAGTGTTTGGACTTGCAAACGGAGCAATTCAGTGCAGACTGTCAGAGGCACTTCTGGTTTTGCCGATGTTCACACCTGCAGCAATTCCGGGACTTTTTGTGGGATGCGTTCTGGCAAATTTTTTAACAGGATGTATGGTTGCAGATGTTGTTTTTGGAAGTGTAGCCACACTTATTGGAGCTGTGGGAGCATATCTTTTAAGAAGCAGACACCCCTGTGTTGCCACCTGTATCAATGTTATATCCAACATGGTAATAGTGCCCCTTGTTCTTAAGCTTGCCTATGGGTTAGACGCAGGAATATTGTATTTTGTTGCAACAGTGGGCATAGGAGAAATAATTTCCTGTACCGTTCTAGGTGCGTTGCTTTACAAGATTCTTTGTAAACACAGGAAAATTTTGTTTCGACAGTAGAGTATATTAAAATAAAGGTTTTTGTATTTCCGTTTCTAAAGGAACGGAAATTTTTTTCGTTGACATTTTTTTGTACATGTGTTATACTAAATTTGTATTGTTGTGCGTATTTTGATTAGAGGCTGTAAGGATAATGAAGATATACGAAAATGATTTTTTTCAGGAAAATAAAAAGGGTTGTGTACTGGCTCTTGGAAACTTTGACGGAGTGCATAAAGGACACGCTTATCTTCTTGATTGTGCAAAGGAATATGCTGATAAGAAGGGGCTTGATTTTGGCGTGTATACCTTTGTAAAGCATCCTAAGGTACTTGGCGGAAAAAAGCATGAAATGCTGTGTACCCTGCAGGAAAGATTAAGCCTTCTAAAAGAACATAATCCCGATTTTGTGTATCTTGAAAGCTTTGATGAGGTAAAGGATTTAAGTCCCGAAAGCTTTGTTGATTTAATTGTTGAAAAGTTTTGTGCAGAATGTGCTTTTTGCGGAGATAATTTTACGTTTGGAAAAATGGCAGTCGGCACAAGCGGTACACTTGAGCTTCTTATGAAGAAAAAAGGAAAACAAGCCGTTGTTGTAAAGCCTGTTGAGGTTGACGGCACTGTGGTAAGCTCAACACAAATACGTAACTGTCTTCATGAGGGAAATGCACAGATGGCGGCTCGTCTTTTGGGACGTGGTTATTGTTTTGTTTCTACTGTACTGCATGGGCAAGAGCTTGGAAGAAAGCTTGGATTTCCTACAATAAATCAAATTGTGCCCGAAGAAAAAATACTGCCGGCACTGGGAGTGTATTCATCAGTTGTGGCAGTAGACGGAAAAGATTATATGGGCGTTACGAATATAGGAGTCAAGCCTACGGTGTGGGAAGATGAGAGGAAAATCATGGCAGAAACCCATATAATTGATTTTAGCGGCGACGTGTATGGTAAGACAGTGTCTGTGGAGCTTTATAAAAGACTGCGTGGGGAAAAGAAATTCAAAAGCCTTTCTGAATTGACGCAGAACATTTCACAGAATGTACAACAAACAAGAGAATACTTTAAGGAATTTAAATATGAAGAATAAAGCTGTAATATTTGTTGCCGTAATTTTTTCGGCAATACTTTTTAGTTTAAATGCTGTGTGCCAGCCTGTGTTAACTGCACAGAAAGAGATAACCTATGACGGAAAGAGCCTTGCACAATACGCTCAGTCCACAAATTTTCCCGAAATTGAAGGGAAATATGCGTATGCAATAAATCTTGATACGGGAATAGTGGTATATGGTAAGGATTTTAATACAAGAACTTCTCCGGCAAATACAGTAAAACTTATGACGGCAATAGTTGCGTATGAAAATATAGAAGATCTTGATACCGTAATTACTGCAAGCAGCAGTGCAGTTTCAAAGGCACAGGGTGCAAATATGGCAATAAAGACGGGAGAAAGCTTTACGGCACGTGAGCTTCTTTATGGTCTTCTCGTAAGGGGAGCAAACGATGCAGCACTTGTCCTTGCGGAATATGTAGCGGGAACAGAACAGGAATTTTGCTCACTTATGAATCAAAAAGCTTTGGAACTTGGTGCAGTGAATACACATTTTGAAAACGTGACGGGATTTTATACGGAAGGCTCGTATACGACAGCACGTGACGTGGGAATTATTGCACAGTATATGTACTATATTCCAACACTTTTCGATATTTCAAATACCACCCGATATGTGATAAGTCCCACAGAAATAACAAAAGAGCAAAGAACACTGATAAATAGAAATATGCTTTTGTCAAAGGTGCTTTCAGAGGACTATTATTACTCACGGGCAAAAGGCATGTCACAGGGAAGTACACCTGAGGGCGGTCACTGTATTGTTTCCTGTACTACAGGAAAAACGGGACTTACATATATTTGCGTTGTGCTTGCTTCAAAGGAAGAAAATGATAAGAATTACGCATGTATTGATATGAGAAATTTGCTTGAGTACTGCGAAACAAATTTTGATTTTGTAAGCGTTACGTCAGGCAGCGATATAGTATGCGAAATACCGGTAAAAAATGCCATTGACGTTGACCATCTGGCACTGTTTCCCGAAAGAGAAATTCAGGTGCTTTTGCCAATAGATGCTGATTTGACAAAAGAAATAACAAAGGAAATAAGACTGTTTTCAGATACGGCGTATTCACCTGTAAATAAGTCGGATGTATTTGGAGAAATTGTTATAAAGTACAGGGATGAAGCAACGGTGGGAACGGTTAATATTGTTTCAAATGTTGTGGTTGACAGAAGTAATGTGCTGTACTTTTTCAGCAGAATAGAAAATATGGTAATGGGAACGTGGTTTAAGGTGTTTGCCATAACCGCAGCGGTGCTTTTTGCACTGTATTTCGGACTTTCTGTGTACTACAGATATTTCAAGAGAAATAAATATACGGGAAGCCGTATAAACAGAAAATAAAATTTTTGAAAAAGAGCTGATGATATGCTTGAAAAAATCAATAAGCCAAATGATGTAAAGCTTTTAAAGGAAGATGAGCTTGATACACTTTGCGGCGAAATAAGAGAAAAAATAATAAATACTGTTTCTGTAAACGGCGGACATCTTGGCTCAAATCTTGGACTTGTTGAAACCACCGTTGCACTTCACAGAGTGCTGAACCTGCCTGAGGATAAAATCATTTTTGATGTAGGGCATCAGTGCTATACTCATAAGATTTTGACAGGTAGAAAGGACGAGTTTGAAACACTTCGTAAAATGGATGGAGTTTCGGGCTTCACCAATCGCTTTGAAAGCGAGTGTGACACACTTACGGCAGGACATAGCGGACCAAGCGTTTCGACAGGTTTTGGCATTGCAAAAGCCAATAAGCTTGCGGGAAAAGACTGCTATGTTGTTTCTGTTGTTGGAGATGGTTCTTTCACTAACGGCATGATATATGAGGCATTAAATAATTGCTGTGATAAAAATGTTAATTTTATAATTGTACTTAACGATAATGAAATGTCAATATCCACAAATGTTGGTAATATGGCAAATCATTTTTCAAAGCTCAGAACAAGTAAGTCGTATTTCAAATTCAAAAAGAAATTGAAGCATGCTTTTCGCAAAATTCCTGTTGTTGGAAGAGAACTTGAACGTTTTTTTGCAAGAATAAAGAATTTTCTCAAGAGAACGCTTGTCCCCTCCGATGGATTTTTTGCCTCCATGGGAATACGTTTTCTCGGACCTGTTGATGGGCATGATATTGATAAGCTTGAGGATGTTTTCAATGAGGCAAAAAATTATAATGAATGTTGTATAGTCCTTGTAAAAACCAAAAAGGGTAAGGGCTACGAAATGGCGGAGAATCATCCCGAAAGCTATCATTCGGTGGGGAAATTTGAAACAGATGCAGGTGTAGTACCCAAAAATACATATACTTTTTCAGATTGCTTTGGTGACATTATGCTGGAAAAGGCAAAGCAGGATTCTTCTCTTATACTTCTTACAGCAGCAATGTGCGAGGGAACGGGCCTGTTGAGGTTCAGTAATGAATTTCCCGATAAATTCTTCGATGTGGGAATAGCTGAGGAGCATGAAATAGCCTTTGCATCTGGACTTGCGGCAGGAGGAATGAAGCCGGTGTGTGCGGTGTATTCCACCTTTGCACAAAGAGTGTATGACCAGGTTATGCACGATGTTTCAATACAGGGTCTGGGACTTACACTGGCACTTGACAGAGCAGGCTTTGTTCCGGATGACGGAATAACACATCAGGGACTTTTTGATGTGTCGCTGTTTTCATCAATACCGGGATGTAGTATTTATTCTCCCGAAACCTATGATGAAATGAAGGATGTTTTTTCACGGGCTGTTGATAACGGAAAGCTCAATGTTGTAAGATATCCAAAAGGCTGTATGATGAATTACGACAGGGGCGAATTCGTATATAACGGAAATAAAACAATTAGTGTTTGCGGAGAGGATAGAGCACAAGTTGTAATAGTAACCTACGGAAGAGTGACACAAAACGCTTATGGTGCAATGAAGCTTTTAAAGGATAAAGTAAGTGTAAAAATTGTAAAGCTTGTAAAATGCTATCCTTTGGAAGAACAGGAATTGCTTGAACAAATAAAGGATGCGTCTTTGGTGTATCTTCTTGAGGAGGGCATAAAAAGCGGCGGTGTGGCCGAAAAGATTGCATGCCTGTCACATGGAAAAATTGTGGGTAAGATAATTGTAAATGCTGTTGACGGACAGTATGCTTTTCACGCTACAACAGAACAGCTTTATAGCCATTTTGGCATGTCACAGGAAAAAATAGCAAGGCAAATACAAGAAAATATATAAGAAAAACACGCAAGTGCTGATTTATAGCTCTCATTTACATGAGGGCTATTTTCTTTTAACAGTCAGTTTGTTGACAAAGCAAAAAGGTTGGGTATATAATGTATTATATATGAAAATACTGTGTTTTGGAGGTTTTTATATGAAAATATGCGTTTATGGTGCTGCGAGCAACAAAATTGATAAATTGTATATTGAACAGGTTGAAATACTGGGTCAAAAGATTGCACAGCGAAAGCATACACTTGTTTTTGGTGGCGGAGCAAACGGCTGTATGGGTGCTGTAGCAAGAGGGGCACATAAGTGCGGTGGAGAAATAATCGGTATAGCTCCCACATTTTTTAATGTGGACGGAGTGCTGTTTGAAAATTGTACAAAGCTTATAGGCACACAGACAATGAGAGAAAGAAAACAGCTTCTTGAGGAAAATGCCGATGCCTTTGTAATAACGCCGGGGGGAATAGGAACAATGGATGAATTTTTTGAAATTGTTACCTTAAAACAACTTTCCCGTCATAAAAAAGCTCTGGCATTTTATAATATAAACGGTTACTATGATGAGCTTATAAAAATGTTGGAAAAAATGGTGAAGGAAAATTTTGCAGGTGAAAAGCTCTATGAGCTGTATGAATTTTTCGATAATGCGGATGAACTTCTTTGCTATCTTGAGAGCTATAAGGAAAGTGATATTGACGTGTCAGCATTAAGATATGTAAACGTTGAAGAAAAGTAAACATTAAAAAAGAACGGCTTATTGCCGTTCTTAATTTTTATCAAATAAAAATTGTAAAACTTAAATAAAAAAACAACTAAAGTGACCAAAAACAATAATACTCAATTTCTCAGAGTGTTTTTGAACGGCTATAAAGTTGTTGAAAAAGTTCGTGGAGAAACGCCGGTATGTTTTTTAAAAACTCTTGACATGTAATTTTGGTCATAAAAGCCTGTACTCTCCGCAATTTCAGACATTGATAAATCTGTGTGGGAAAGTAATTCTTTAACATGACTGATTTTTATAGAATTTATATACTCCACTGGTGTTAAGCCTGTGTGGCGTTTAAAAACATAATGGAATCTGCTGACACTTAAAAAACACATGTCAGCGTAGCGTGAAATATCACCAGGTTCCTTATACTCCTGTGCCATTGTTTTGCAGACCTTTTCTATTACATCATAGTTTTTTGAGAATCTCTTTCTGTCATACATTATTCGGCTTAGCTCTGCAAAGAATCTCATAAGATAGAAATCCATCATTTCTTCATATAACTGCTTTTTAAAAATTTTTTCATCACAAAGCTTTTTAAAAATGTCTTCAAGGAGCATGTGCTTGCCGGGATGTATAATATGATCGGGCAAAAAACCACATTTTT
>JAGBCG010000088.1 GCA_017938055.1 Clostridia bacterium | reverse complement strand
GGGGCGTTGACTTTGGACTTCTGGATGCCACAGGACAGCTTATGGCAAATCCTTATAACTACAGAAATCCTGCTTTTTCCTATGAGCTTATGGATGAGCTTCACTCGATTATTTCTAAGCAAGAGCTTTATAAGATTACAGGTACTCAGTTCCTTAACTTCAACTCAATATACCAGTTGTATTACATAGCAAAGAATAAGTACCGCATGGAAAATGCAAAGGAATTGCTTTTTGTTCCCGACCTTCTTAAATACTTCCTCACAGGCGTTAAGCAGACGGAGTATTCCATTGCTTCCACAAGTGCACTTTTAGATGCAAAAACAAGAAACTGGTCGGGCGATATTATGACAAAGCTTGGCTTTAATAAGGAAATATTTGGTGAAATCGTTCAGCCAGGAACTATCGCAGGAAAGCTTCTTCCGGCTATCAAGGAAGAAGTTGGCGATATTAATGCTGATGTTGTTGCCTGTGCATCTCATGACACAGCATCCGCTGTTGTTGCAGTTCCCTCACAGAAAGACGATTTTGTATATATATCCAGCGGAACATGGTCACTCATGGGTAAGGAAATTCCAGAACCCCTCACAGGAGAGCTTCCATATAAGTATGATATTACCAACGAGGGCGGAACGGACAGAAAAATCCGCTTCCTCAAGAACATCATGGGACTTTGGATTGAACAGGAATCACGCCGTCAGTGGAAGCGTCAGGGTGAGAATGTGTCCTTTGACGAGCTTTCCAACATGGCAATGGCTTCAAAGCCTCATGCATGCTTCATCAACCCCGACTATATCGAATTTCAGACTCCCGGAAATATGCCAAAGCGTATTCAGCAGTTCTGTGAAAAGACAGGTCAATATGTTCCTCAGACAAAGGGAGAAATTGTAAGATGTATCTTCGACAGCCTTGCAATGTGCTACAGAAGCACCGTTGAAAAGCTTGATGAAATTACAGGTATTAAGGCTCCTGCAATAAATATCGTTGGTGGCGGCACAAAGGAAGTTCCCCTCTGTAAGCTCACTGCAGATGCTTGTGGCAGACCCGTTTATACAGGTCCTGTTGAGGCAACAGCTCTTGGCAATATTGCCGTTCAGGCTATTGCACAGGGAGAAATCAAGGATACTAAGCAAGCTCGTCAGGTTATAGAAAACTCCTTTGAAATCTCTTGCTTTGAGCCTAAAGACACATCTATGTGGGATGAAGGCTACGAAAAGTTCACTAAGATTGTTGAAATGACAAAGAATAATTAGGCGGACATGGCTATACCAATACAATCCGTTTAATAAAATCGAAATTCTTTTAAAAATGGCGACAGCCAATTTAAGTTCTTTTGGTTACTTTTCTTTCAAGAAAAGTAACCGTACCTGCGTGACATAATGTATCTAAAAAATATGATATAAATAAGGAGAAAAATAATGAGCACAAGATACGAATCAGCTAAAGAGATATACGCATCCTTTGGCGTAGACACAGAAAAGGCAATGGAAACATTAAAGAATGTTGCAATCGCAATGCACTGTTGGCAGGGCGATGACGTTATCGGTTTTGACCATGACGGCCCTCTTACAGGTGGTATTCAGACAACCGGTAATTATCCAGGCAAAGCTACAACTCCCGAACAGCTGATGAGCGATATGGAAAAGGCAATGAGCCTTATTCCAGGCAAGAAGAAGCTCAACGTTCATGCTTGCTATGCGATTTTTGAAAAGGGTGAGTTCTGCGACAGAGATAAGCTTGAACCAAAGCACTTCAAAAAGTGGGTAGACCTTGCAAAGAAGTATGGAATGGGTATTGATTTTAACCCCACATTCTTCTCACATCCTAAAATAAAGGACGGTCTTTCACTTTCAAGTCCTGATAAGGCAACACGTGATTTCTGGATTGAACATGGCAAGGCATGTATCAGAATTTCTGAATATTTCGCAAAGGAAACAGGCTTCCCCTGCGTTATGAATATATGGACAGGTGACGGATTTAAGGATATCCCTGCAGACAGAATGGGCCCCAGAATGAGATATAAGGAATCCATCGAAGCAATTCTTGCAGAGCCTTTTGATAAGAATCTTGTTAAGCCTTGCGTAGAATCTAAGGTGTTTGGTATTGGCGTTGAGTCCTACACAACAGGCTCCGCTGAATTTTCCCTTACATTTGCTGCAACACATGACGGCTGTCTGCCTCTTATGGATAATGGACACTATCATCCTACAGAAGTAGTTTCTGATAAGATTCCCGCACTTCTCACATTCTTCCCCGAAGTTGCTCTGCATGTGACAAGAGGTGTAAGATGGGATAGTGACCACGTGCTTATTCTTGACGATGAAACAAAGGAAATTGCAAAGGAAATTGTAAGATGTGATGCTCTTGACAGAGTTTACATTGCACTTGACTACTTTGATGCAAGCATCAACAGAATTGCAGCATGGGTTGTTGGTATGAGAAGCATGCAGAAGGCTCTCCTTTCTGCTCTTTGTACACCCAATGCGGCACTCAAGGCACTTCAGGATGAGAACAAACTCACAGAGCTTCTTGTTATGCAGGAAGAAGTCAAGACACTTCCATTTGGCGACATCTGGGCAGAATATTGCGAAAGATGCGGCGTAAGCTCAGACAAGGCTTGGTATGATGAGGTTGTTAAGTACGAAAACGAAGTGCTCCTTAAAAGATAAATTACTTTTTCTTTACTAAAAAAGATAAAGTAATCAAAGAGAAAAGATATTCGTAGAAACCTTTACGAAAAAACAGTTTTTCCTGCTCGTGAAAATAAAACGGCTGTCCTGATGGACAGCCGTATGTGTTTATATGTCATGTTTGTCTGATTCAAGGTAATCGGCAAATGTATCTGCCTTTTTGAGAATATCCTTGTCATGCTTGAAGTTGAGCGTCGAATAAGCTTCGTCAAAGGTTAAAAGACGGTATTCGGATATTTCACGGATATTCATTTGTATATCTTCTTCTTTGAACTGTGCAAGAAAATATACTGCTTTTTTCTTAATAAAACCATTGATGAGGTAATTGTAGGACTCTCTGAAGCCGTCTATGATTTTCGTCTTTACGCCTGTTTCCTCATAAATTTCACGTAACGCGGTTTGCTTTTCATTCTCGCCCGACTCAATGTGACCTTTTGGAAAACCAATATGTCCCGATATGTTGGTTATAAGAATGTACATTCTTTGCCCGTCCTTGTGGGTATACATTACCGCACCACAGCTTTTTTCGTAGTAGCATACGTATTTATAGCGGTCAGAAGGAATATATTTGTCAAGAAGAGATATAAGTCTTGGCTCATACATAACTGTGCCGTCGGGAACAGCAACCCAGATATCGTCCTTTTCTTCCTGCCTGTCCTTTGCCACGGCAATGACCTGTCCTCTGAACTCAGATATAGCAGAGTTTACTCCTATTACGTAAACGGTAACGTCTTTGCCACCATGCTTTGCTTTCCCGCAATTAAGCATACCGGCTCTGCGATTTGAGTTGTAGAGAAAAAATGTGGAGGTGATTTTTACATCGTATACTCCGCCCAGAACGCTTCGGGTGCTCTTTGTCGCGTTGTATTCGTTGAAGCTCATTTTAACCATTCCTTTTCTTCGGGAAAACCGAAGAACAATTAAAGTCAAGGCAAAACTGCCTTATTATTCATGCTCATTATATCACATCTGAAGTGAATAAGCAATAGAAATTTATAACTTTAATAAAAAACATAAATATAATTTAAAAAAGTGAGTAAATTTTTACATTTTGGGCAAAAATGTACAATAAGTTGCCTTTACTTTGCAGATTGTTTAAATAATGCTTGTTGCATTTAAAAAATATATGTGGTATACTTAAATATCTATAAATGGAAAAGAGGGGAGAACTTGACGGTTTTAACTATCATATTGATTGTTCTCTCGGTATTTTTCGCCTTATTGCTTTTACTTGTTTTACCAAAATTATCTGTCAGGGTTATATGTGAAGATACACTCTCGGTTTATGCAGGATTTTCATTTTTTTCAATAAAGCTTTATCCTCCAAAAGAAAAAAAGCATAAGAAGAAAAAAGAAAAAAAGAAAACCGTACTTAAAAAACAAGCTGCGTCACAGGATGGTAACAGTGTGCAGCAAGAAAAAAATGCTGACAGCCGGAAAGAAGCGTTGCTTCAAGGTCACAAGGAAAAAAAAGGTAAAAGGGAATCATTGAGTGAAACGGTTTCGTTTATTTTTGATATTGTTAAGCAGGTTGGCAGACTTTTTGGAAAACACGGGCAAATCAACATAAACAAGCTGATTGTAAATGTGTCGGGAGAAGATGCGTGCGACACGGCAGTGCGATTTGGATTAATGTGCTCCGGTGTTAGTGCGGGACTTGCACTTTGCAGCACCTTTGGAAAATCCAGAATATATCATGAAAATGTGAGGGTAAATCCTGACTTTGTTTCAGAAAAGGGAAGCGTTCTGGCAGATTTGAAAATATCTGTCAGAGGCATATTTGTTGTTTCTACAGCTATAAAAATACTTGTAAAAAAATTTCTTAAAGATAACTGACATCAGTTACAGAAAGGAAGAACGGTATGAATCAGAATGGAATCAATCAAAACGGCTCTTCAATTATGGAATCGGTAAGACTTGCACTTAAAGAGGTAAAGGAAGCAGCAGAAACTCATACTGTAATCGGCGAGCCAATATCTGTGGGAGAAGTTACGCTTATTCCTGTGTCCAAAATATCAATAGGTGTAGGACTTGGCGGCGGCACATATGGCAATGAAGTGCCAAATAATGCAGGTGGCGGAGGAACAGGTCTTACTGTTTCACCTATTGCATTTATTGTTGTGGGCAAGGACGGAGAAACCAAGCTTTTGAATATCGGCAGTGAGTCGGGCTTTGCAAACTCAAAAATTTCGGGAACTGTAAACGAAATAGACAAGGCACTTGACAATGTCCCCGGAATTATTTCAAAGGTTAAGAGCATATTCTCTAAAGATAAGTCCGAAAAAACAGTTGTGACAGAAAAACAGGAAACCACCGTGACAGAAACGGTTACACAAGAAACACATGATGAAAAATAATAAATGCGATAAAAACGCATTAAAATGGATTTGCGATGTTGCAAAGCCAAAGACCGGACATATCGTTCTTGTAATGCTCATAAATGCAGTTATTGCAGCTACGGGTACGGTCACGGCACTTGTGACAAAGCATTTGCTTGACAGTGCTACAGACGGAAACATAAGTGGACTTGTACGTTTTTCCGTAATGTGTGCACTAATAGCGTTTTTTCAGATTAGTTTGTCTGTTTTTTTGAGGTACTATACAGAAAAGCTTCGTGCAAAGCTTGATATAAGCTATAAAGAAAGACTGTTTGCAACTCAACTTTCAAAAAGCTATCCACAGATACGTGCTTTTCACAGTGGGGAACTGGTAAATCGCCTTACGGGCGACGTATCTGTTATAACGGATGCGGTTACAACTCTTCCTCCTACGGTTATATCTGTGGTGGTAAGACTTGTTTGTGCGTTCACTGTGCTTGTTGTTATGCAATGGCAGTTTGCGGTGGTCTTTGCGGTAGGCGGAATAATTATTTATGTAGCAACAAGATTTTTCAGAGATATGGTTAAACAGCTTCACAAGGATATGCAAAAGCAGGAGGGCAGAGTAAGGTCGTTCTGGCAGGAGGTGCTGGAAAATCTGCTTGTTGTAAAATCCTTTGGCGGAGAGGAAATGTCGACTGAAAAATCAAAACAGCTTCAGAAAGAGCATTACAGGGTGCGTATGAAAAAAGCGGCTTTAGGCTCTCTTTCGTCGGGAGCAAGTCACTTTGTGATGAGAGCC
>JAGBCG010000087.1 GCA_017938055.1 Clostridia bacterium | reverse complement strand
CTACAACATTTATCTTTATTCCCTCGTACATTATTGAGGTGTTTTTTGCAAGAATTGTAATACCTCTTTCTCTTTCAAGGTCATTACTGTCCATTACTCTGTCATCAACAACCTCATTTGCACGAAAGGTTCCTGATTGCTTGAGCATTTCATCAACAAGTGTTGTTTTTCCATGGTCAACATGTGCCACAATAGCTACGTTTCTTAAATCGTTCCTAATCATTATTAAACATTTCCCCTAAATATAAATTTCTTCCAAACGTAGATTCTACCACAAAAAAGCAGCAAATTTTGCAAACTATGCATTGTTTACCGCTTTTCATATCATTTTTAACAATATGTCTTATTTTTCATCGCAAAACAAAGGAGTTGAAAGGTATCTTTCACCGCTGTCTGTCAAAAGTGCCACAACCGTTTTACCGGCATTTTCCTTTCGTGATGCCACCTTACATGCAGCAGCCAACACTGCTCCAGAAGAAATTCCTACCAGTATTCCCTCTTTTTTTGCAAATTCTCTTGCTTCTTTATAAGCATCAAGATGTGAGGCTGTAACAACCTCATCGTAAATTTCAGTGTCAAGATTTTTGGGAACAAAGCCTGCTCCTATTCCCTGAATTTTATGTGCTCCCGCTTTTCCACCTGAAAGCACAGGGCTATCCTCAGGTTCAACTGCCACAACCTTGATATTGGATTTTTTTTCCTTAAGATATTTTCCAACACCCGTTATAGTTCCGCCTGTTCCGACGCTTGCCACAAAAACATCTATGCTTCCATCTGTTCCATTCCAAATTTCAGGACCTGTTGTAAGATAATGTGCACGTGGATTTGAGGGGTTTTCAAACTGTCCTGCAACAAAGCTATTTGGAATTGATGCAGCAAGCTCGTTCGCTTTTTCTATCGCACCTGACATTCCCTTTGCACCCTCTGTAAGCACAATCTGTGCACCATACGCACGTATGAGCATCTGTCTTTCAACGCTCATTGTATCGGGCATTGTAAGAATAACTCTGTAACCGCATCTTGCTCCTATTGCAGCAAGTCCTATTCCTGTATTTCCGCTTGTTGGCTCAATAATACATGAGCCTTTTTTCAGCAATCCTTTTTCCTCAGCATCTGCAATCATCATCAGTGCCACCCTGTCCTTTGCACTTCCTGCAGGATTCATCCCCTCAAGCTTTACAACAAGTTTGGCACACAGTTCTCTTGTGCTTGCATAATTTTCACATTCAAGCATGGGGGTGTTTCCCACAAGCTCTTTTACCGATTTACAAACATTCATTTTATTTCCTCATCAACTATCAAATTTCTATTCAAAAAGCGTTCCCCAATCAATATCATACATTATCTGGGACTCTTGCTCTTGTATCTTTTCATCTTCATTTTCGTTTTCCTGAATATTTTCCCCGCCATTTTGTGTTTCACTTTGTTGTGTATCAGAACTTGTGCCCAATTCACTATTAAGCATATCAGCAAGTGTAACAACAATCGGAAGCTCCACTCTATTTCCGCTTTCATCTGTCATATGCTGAACAGAAAAATTGACAATTACCTTTTCCTTGATATGATAAAGAGGCGACCAGTCCACGATATCATTTCCGGTAAAATCAAGCTCTATAAGTGTTTGCGGATTATAATTTTCAAGTGATGAAACGTCTGTTATTCCATTACTGTCAAAGTAGCCAAAAACAAGCTGTGAATAATTATTGACAAAAGATACATCTTGCACTTCTACATTATAAAATTCAAATATTTCAAGATTTTCAAAAATGCCAAAGTCACAGCTCACATCAGTAGCATCCTCAATCCTTGCTGTCTTAACATATTTCTTGAGCTCTTCTATTGTTACGTCTGCACTGTATGCTTTATCAACATAGTCCTTCATTCCCACATAAACTGTGATTGTTCCGTCATCTTCAGGACCCACCGCAAGATATCTTATATCAAGCACATCTTCCTTTGTAACCGATGTTGCATCCTTTCCAAGACATTCTGCAACTGCATTTAAAAAGGAAATGTTGGAAAAACCGGGATAATTTACAAGCTCTTGCTCTTTAGCTTTCTCATTTTCCGCCTTGTTTTCTTGCTGATTTAAAGCAGTCTGTTCATTATTTTTCTTGTTATCATCAGAGCACGCCGAAAGCATCAAAGCAACGCATAATGCTATAAGAGTCAAAACTGCCGAAATTTTTATGTTTTTCATTATAAGTCATTCCTCTTTTTATTTTTTATGATTATACTACTTCAAGCTTTTTTTGTCAACGGACAAAGGAAAAACAAATTGAAAACACATTTTTTACAAATAAAAATGTACCCCAACTCACCGTCGGAGTACACAGAGCTTATTCTTCCATTTGCTTGCCGAGAAAACTTGCCGCTGTCTGCACCAATTTTATTTCTGTTTCATCCGGCTCACTCAATGCTTCTTCGGCATTTGCCGTACTTACAACCGCACCGATAACGTCACCACCGGAGATAATGGGTACTGCACATGAAATAATTATTTTTTCATTTCCGTCTACAACATAAAACTCTTTACTTTCATTTTTTCTGCAATACATCTGTCTTGATTCCATTACGGATTCTACATCTGCAGACACCTTTTTCTCATTACATTCCTTTTTAGGAACACCGGCAAATGCTACTACCATATCTCTGTCGCACACAACTATCGGGTGATTACTTGTTTTATACAGTGTTTCTGCATACTGTGTTGCAAATCCCAAAAGCTCTCCTATAGGAGAATACTTCTTGAAAATAACCTCTCCGTCACGGTCGGTGAATATTTCAAGTGGGTCGCCCTCTTACAACTTATTGTGACATTGGTTTACATAATTACTCATATTAAAACTCATTATAAAATTAGTGTACGATTTAGATGCCAAGCTTTTGCGACACGCTCATCTTGAATACATACTGTTCAAGCTTCTATACTTTTGTCTGTCAATACTGTCAAGCTGTTCCTTTGTTATTCTGTACTGCCAGTTTCCGTCAGCTTTTCCGGGTGTATTCAGTCTTGTATCACAACCGTATCCTAGCAAATCCTGAACAGGTAAAATAACAAGTCCCGCATGACTTTGAAACATAGTTCTTATAATGCTTTCACAGCCGCTTTCCCAATCGCCTACATGTCCACAGTATTTTAGCATTCTATTTCTTGTATTATCATCAAGCTCCCAAAGATAACCCAAAAGAGTATTATTGTCATGTGTTCCTGTATACGCAACACAGTTTTGAGGATAATTATGAGGCTTATGGATGCTGTCACCATCCCCTAAAAATCCAAACTGAAACACTCTCATCCCCGGAAATCCGCTTTTATTTACAAGCTTTTCTACTTCAGGAGTAATATCTCCCAAGTCCTCTGCAATAATTTCCACACTATCTGCTGCATTTTTTACAGCTTTGACAAGCTCCATACCCGGACCTTTCTGCCAGCTTCCCTCTCTTGCAGTCTTTGCATTTGCGGGGACTGACCAATATGACTCAATCCCTCTGAAATGGTCTATTCTTATTGCATCAAACATTGTACCCATATGCTTTATTCGGTCACACCACCACTTAAATCCATCCTTTTTCATTTTCTTCCAGTTATACAAAGGATTTCCCCAAAGCTGACCGTCTTTACTGAAATAATCCGGCGGAACGCCTGCAACATGTGTTGGTCTATTGTCTTTATCAAGACAATACTGTTCTTTATTACTCCACACATCACAGCTATCAAGTGAAACATAAATTGGAATATCTCCTAAAAGCTTTATTCCTTTTCCATTAGCGTAATTTTTAATTTCTGCCCATTGAGAAAAAAATTCATACTGAATAAATTTCCATGCAAACAGAACTTCGCTGTCAATCTCATTGCTTTTCCATTCATACCAAGGAAGTTCATTATTTGATGCTTTTCTTGCCATAAATTCGCAGAAATATGAAAGATACGGATTGTTTTCAATAAAATTTTCTATCTCGGCTTTGTTTTTTACCCGTTTTGATGCTTGTGTCAAAAGCTTTACACGTGTTCTGCGCAGCCGTTCATATTCGCACAAATACGGATTATCCTGACGACTTTCCTCAAGTTCTTCATCAGTAATCAATCCTTTTTTATTCAGCAATCTCAAATCCACAAAGTAGGGATTGCCTCCGAATGTGGAATATGACTTATAAGGGGAATTACATTCATCTGCCATACAAAAAGGAAGCACCTGCCAATATGAAAATCCAGCATCACACAAAAAATCAACAAAAGATTTTGCTTCATCACCGAAACTTCCTATTGAATACTCGCCAAAAAGTGACGAAATATGCATTAAAACTCCGCTTTTTCGTTCCATTCATCATTCTCCCCTATCACAAAAATCTAAATCAACGGCTATGTTTCAATATGTTCAAAAACCTATATGTGCAACACAAAAGGTTTAAACACAAACCAAGTTTAATGAATTGACAACTTCGTTGTCATGAATTGGCTCTGCCATGAATTCTCGCTTCGCTCCATGAATTGAATTGCCTTTCAATGCACGAAGTGCAATTCATGAGCCACAAGGCTCAATTCATGAAAATTTTTATTTTCAATTCATGCCGTCAGGCAATTCATTTTGTTGCTTATGCAACGCAATAGTTCACGTAAAGTAAGGACAAAAAATATATTGTCAGCATTGCTCATAAAACATTAACAATGCTGACATTATGCGTTCAGGTTCTAAGAAAGAAGCAACCTAAGCTAAACTTCTTTTTGTTTCCTCAAACCAAATATTTATATTGAACTTATTTATTACAACAACGAAAAGTTTACAACAATAGCTGCAAACACTATTGAAACCATTGAAAGAAGCTTTATGAGAATATTAATAGCCGGACCTGCTGTATCCTTAAACGGGTCACCTACAGTATCACCTACTACTGCAGCTTTATGATTATCAGATCCCTTTCCACCGTAAACGCCACTTTCAATATACTTTTTCGCATTGTCCCATGCACCACCTGAATTTGACATAAATACTGCCAGAAGGAATCCGGATACAGTTGCACCTCCAAGCATTCCAACAACACCCGCACAGCCAAGAACGAGTCCTACAATAATTGGAACAATAACCGCTATAACTGTAGGAAGTATCATTTCCTTAAGACTTGCTTTTGTACAAATGTCAATACAGTTCTCATAGTCTGCTTCTGCTTCACCAGTCATAAGTCCCTTAATTTCTTTAAACTGACGTCTAACCTCTTTAACTACGCTTTGTGCCGCACGTCCTACTGAATTCATTGTAAGTGCCGCAAACACAAAGGGCAGACATGAGCCAATGAACAATCCAACAAGAACGGTAGGATTAGTTATACTAAGATCTGCAATCTTCTGGGCACCGCCCTCAAGAGTTTTGACTTTATCTATGTATGACGCCATAAGTGCAAGAGCTGTAAGTGCTGCAGAGCCTATTGCAAAGCCCTTTCCTGTCGCAGCAGTTGTGTTTCCAAGAGAGTCAAGAGCATCTGTACGTTCTCTTACTTTTTTATCAAGACCTGCCATTTCAGCTATACCGCCTGCATTATCTGCAACAGGGCCATATGCATCAGTAGCTAATGTAATACCAAGTGTTGAAAGCATTCCAACAGCCGCAAGAGCTATACCATAAAGTCCCATTGAGGAATCATTTGCTCCGCCTGAAACAAAATATGCAACAAGTATACATACAGCAACTATCACTATTGGAACAAGTGTAGAAATCATACCAACAGACAGACCGCTTATTATAATTGTAGCTGTTCCGGTTTCAGATGTAGCTGCAAGATTTTTTGTAGGCTTATAGCTATCAGATGTAAAGTATTCAGTTGCCTGACCGATAAGCACACCTGCCACAAGTCCTGCAAGAATTGCAAAATATATAGTCCAGTTTTCTTTACCAAGTGTGAAATATACTAAAGGCAATGATATAATTGCAATAGAAACTGCCGAAAAATTAGTTCCACGGGATAAAGCCTTTAAAAGCTGTTTTTGATTTGCACCCTCTTTTGTTCTTACAAAGAAAGTTCCTATAATTGAACATACAACACCAATCGCAGAAAGAAGCATAGGCAATGCCATTGCCTGTATGCTTTGTAATGCAGCAACTCCAAGAGCACATGCGGATATGATTGATCCAACATAAGATTCATAAAGGTCAGCACCCATACCTGCAACATCACCCACATTGTCACCTACATTATCTGCTATAACTGCAGGATTTCGTGGGTCATCTTCGGGAATACCTACCTCAACCTTTCCCACAAGGTCAGCACCTACGTCAGCTGCTTTTGTAAATACGCCACCGCCGACTCTTGCAAAAAGTGCCATAGAAGAAGCTCCCATACCAAATGTCAGCATTGAGGATGTAATAGCCTCATTTGAAAGCTGAAATACAAATTTCAAGAGGAAAAACCATATAGATATATCCAAAAGGCCAAGTCCTACAACGGTAAATCCCATAACGCTTCCTGATGAGAAAGCAACACGTAAACCTTTGTTCAATCCGTCCTGACACGCATTTGCAGTTCTGGAATTTGCAAGCGTTGCAATTTTCATTCCAACAAATCCCGACAACGCCGAAAAGAAGCCTCCCGTAACAAAGGCGAATGGAACGTAAGGCGTAAGATATCCTGCAAACGCCATTGCTCCCAATACAACAAACATTATTCCAAAAAACACCAATGCTATTTTATATTGGCGTTTAAGATACGCATTAGCACCACATCTGATTGATAAAGAAATTTTCTTCATCAATTCAGTTCCTTCAGGGAATTTTATTACCTTGCGTGCTGTAATAAATGCAAATATCAATGCAAATAATGAGCCGGATAAAGTAAAAAGTACAAGTAGTTTATCCATTTTTATCCTCCTAAAGTGTTTTCAAATAAAATCTTACTTGTTATTTTTTTATCATATCATATAAATAACAAAAAGTCAACTTTACAGACACTTTTAATTGAATTTTTAAAAAATATTAAACATTGCTCAATATAACAGACATAATGTTTATGATCACTTTATTTTCCAATTATTGCAACATAAAATATTTTTTTGTTTCAGTGCCAACAAACAAAAAGACAACTCTCTTTATTGAGAATTATCTTTTTGTACTCATATTGCTGGCGTGTTATAAGAAACTTTTCTTTCTTATATTCTTGCTACTCCTGTTTCTTTAGCTGTTTTTATGACAGCTTCTGCAACTGCCTTAGCTACTCTTTTATCAAGTGCTGAAACAATAATATTTATCTCAGATATTTCATCATCAGGAATGAGTGATGCCAACGCATAGCTTGTTGCAACCTTCATTTCCTCATTTATGCAGCTTGCTCTGCAATCGAGTGCTCCACGGAATATACCCGGGAACGCCAAAACATTATTTATCTGATTAGGAAAGTCCGAACGTCCTGTTCCCACAACTCTTGCTCCTGCCTGCTTTGCTATATCAGGCATTATTTCAGGCGTGGGATTAGCCATCGGGAACAGAATTGCATCGGATGCCATGGATTTTACCATTTGAGCATTTACAAGATTTGGTGCTGAAACGCCTACAAACACATCCGCACCAACAAGAGCATCTGCAAGATTACCCTTTTTATGTTCAAGATTTGTCACCTTAGCCATTTCTTCCTGTGCTGCATTATTATTAGCGTCATTTTCGCAAATAATTCCGTGACGATCGCAGAAAGTCAGGTTTTTCACACCAATATTCATAAGGTGTTTTCCTATAGCAATACCTGCCGAACCTGCTCCGTTAATTACCACTTTAACTTCACCAATGTTCTTCTTAACAAGCTTTAGTGAATTAATCAGTGCCGCAGCAACTACAATAGCGGTTCCATGCTGGTCATCATGGAAGACGGGAATGTCACAGATTTCTTTCAGTTTCTTTTCTATTTCAAAGCAACGAGGTGCAGAAATATCTTCAAGATTTATTCCTCCGAAGCTTCCTGAAAGCAAATATATTGTACGCACGATTTCATCTACATCTTTGGACTTTATGCAAAGCGGAAATGCGTCAACATCAGCAAATTCTTTAAAAAGTGCACATTTGCCTTCCATAACCGGCATACCTGCTTCAGGGCCAATATCTCCAAGTCCCAGAATTGCTGTTCCGTCGGTTACAACTGCAACAAGGTTTGAACGGCGTGTAAGCTCGTATGATTTATCTACATCCTTGCTTATTACAACACATGGCTCTGCTACGCCGGGTGTATACGCCAAAGAAAGATCTTCTCTGGTATTAATAGGTGTACGGGAAATTACCTCAATCTTTCCTTTCCACTCATAATGCTTTTTTAATGATTCTTGTCTGACATCCATTATTGATTAATCCTCCCATGGGAACTTATACTGTGTAAGACCAAGCTCGTCACGAACAGCGGTTATTTCCTTCTGAACTGATTCATTTATCGGAACACCGTCTTTACGTGCAAGGCGTACAAGGTGTTCTTTTTCACCTGCAGAATAGATTCTTTCCTGTCCGGGAGCCTTCTTGGAATTACGAACTGCACGGATAATTTCTCCTGCTTTCTTTCTGCACACATCTTCTCCTAAGAAGTGGTTTGTATCAATAGCTATAAAGAAATGTCCAAGATGATAAGGAACTTTATTTCCATCTGCATCTTTACCATCCAGTGCTTTTCCATATGCACCATCCTGAAGCACTGCAGAAAGAAGCTCAACTACCATAGCATAGCCATAACCCTTATATCCGCCAAGAGCTTCGCCTATACCGCCAAGAGTTGTAAGAGCAGCTGTACCGTTACGAATCATCTTGAGTGCTCTGCCGGCATCGCCTTCTACAGGTTCACCATCTAAACCAATAATGGTTCCGGGAGCAACGTCTTTATTTATTCTCTCATAATATTCTACTTTACCGTTTTGTGTAATTGATGAAGCACAGTCAATAAGGAAATCAAATTCTTCATCTGTAGGTATACCGATTGTAAGAGGGTTTGTACCAAACATTCCCTCAACGCCAAATGTAGGTGCAACTGAGGGACGTGCGTTTGTTCCTGTCATACCAATACAGCCTTCTTTACATGCCATTGAAGGATAATATCCGGCAATACCATAATGGCAGGAATTACGCACTACAACCATACCCATGCCGTATTCCTTTGCCTTGTTAATTGCCATTTTCATTGCTTTATAACCAATTACCTGGCCCATACCGTCATGACCATCTACAACTGCTGTTGTTGGTGTTTCTTTGATTATTTCAAAATTTGTAATAGGATTCTGGATTCCATCTCTTATTCTGTCAAGATAAATCGGCTTGAAACGGTTTACACCATGTGATTCAATACCTCTTTTATCGGATTCAAGAAGAACATCCGCACAAATTTCGGCATCCTCTCTGGGAATTCCGTATCCCACGAACGCATCAACCACAAAATCCGTGATTGTTTTCCAATCCACTACATTTGTTTTTACCATTTTATTCTCCTCCTTAAAAATAAAAAAGAGTACACTTATCCCTTAAAGATAAATGCACTCCAAATTCTCTGCACACCTACATAATATCACAATTAATTTATATTGTCAATACAAATTTTAATCTAATTTTATATTTCTATTCTATTGCCTTGCACAAGATTTCATTTATCCACTCACAACAGCTTCAAGCTCACGAATACTATTTTTGAGGTATAGTGTTACAATTTTATCTTCACTTACCGTTATTTTTTCCACAATAAGTGATATATCCTCCTGTGAAAACTCTTTCTTTTTAAGAATTTTATCAAAGATTTCAAGTATACTCTCTATATTCTTTTTAATCTGTCGTCTTTTATCACTGTCCTCTTCAAGAAAAACCATTTGGGATTCCGCAAGCTTAAGTTTATTACGAAATTCGTTTTCAAGCCTTTTATATGTTTCATTTATAATTTCCTTATTTTCAGGGTCTGCAACAGTTTCTTCAAGCTTTGCTCTTGCAATATCAACAAGTCGCTTTTTATATTCTTCTGCATCCTTTTCAAGACGTTCAATTTTTTTCTTATTATCCTCCACCCTCTTTTTACTTCCCGACACGCTATAATCAGATATTTCATTTTTAAGGCTGTCACGCACTTGGCAAATGAACTCCTTTACTTCCTCATCAAGTCTTTTTCTGTGTATATGGTGAGAAGTACACCCCGAAGACAGTCCTCTTCTATGATAGCTGCCGCACACATATCCGTCGGGACGTTTTGGATTTGAAGTGGAAAACATGGGAGAGCCGCAATCTGCACAAAAAATTCTGCCCGTATACGGATTTTTATACTTACGCACACCTCTGTAATGCACCTTTGTATTATGTCTTAGCCGTTCCTGTGCTTTATCGAAAAATTCTTTATCAATTATTGCTTAATGGTGATATTCAAAGACAATATTATCTTGCTTAGGCAGCTTTTTATCTTTT
>JAGBCG010000086.1 GCA_017938055.1 Clostridia bacterium | reverse complement strand
ACTGATGAAAGAATTGAAAAAATATCAGAGCTTCTTCCCGGTGCTAACTGCGGTGGATGCGGATATACCGGTTGTGCAGCTCTTGCAAAAGCTATTGCTGACGGAGAAGCTGAAACAAACGCCTGCACTTCTGTTTCAAAAGAAGTTTGCGACAAAATTGCAGAAATTGTCGGCAAAGCACCTGCCAAAAATCATGTGCGTTACAGAGCACAGGTAATGTGTTCGGGCACACATGAGCTTGCAGCAAAGAAATATGTATATGCAGGAATTCACGACTGTGTAAGTGCAAGCAAGCTTTCAGGCGGTGACAAACTTTGTCCCAACGGTTGTATCGGTCTTGGAACATGTGCAGCAGCGTGTAAATTTGATGCAATTAACATTATTAATGGTGTTGCGGCAGTTGACTACGAGAAGTGCGTAGCCTGCGGTGTTTGTGTTGCAACTTGCCCGAAGAGCATTATCAAGCTTATTCCCTACGAAGCAAAGCATTGGGTTGGCTGTTCAAGTGCCGACAAGGGTGCTGTTACAAAAAGCTACTGCAATGTTGGCTGTATCGGTTGTAAAATCTGTGAAAAAGCCTGTCCAAACGAGGCAATCAAGGTTACGGGTTCTCTTGCCGAGATTGACTACTCAAAGTGTGACGGTTGCGGTCTTTGTGAAAGCAAATGTCCAAGAAAGATAATCTGGTCAGGACGTTCACAGGGAGAAGACGGAATTATACGTTTAAAGCAAGATTTAACCACAGATATCAGTCAGGAAAACGGCAGTGAAAACTAAAAAACTATAATAAATTATGCGGTTACTCTTAGTTTTTGTACAGAGAAACCGCTTTTTGCGTGAAAAAGGCGGTGTTCAACACCGCCTAAGTTTTTATCATTTTTTAAATAATTAAAGCATTTTTTCAATTTTATCAAGAAGTTTATCAAAATAGTCACCGCTAAACTTCTCAATCTCACCCGCATCAGTAAGTGATGCAACTGACGGACAGAAAGGTACTCTTGCAAGAAACTCAAGTCCCGCAGTTTTCGCTGTTTCTTCTGTCTTACTTTTGCCGAATATTTCAATTTTCTTTCCGCAATCGGGACATTCAGCGTAGCTCATGTTTTCAACAAGACCGATTATCGGTATTTCCATAGTTTTTGCCATATTAACAGCCTTTGCAACAACTAAAGACACAAGCTCCTGTGGGCTTGTTACCATAACAATACCATCAAGTGGAATAGACTGGAACACAGTAAGAGGCACATCACCTGTTCCGGGAGGCATATCAATAAACATAAAGTCAAGATCTTCCCAAACCGTATCTGTCCAGAACTGTTTTACCGCCCCCGCTATAACAGGGCCTCTCCAAATTACAGGAACATCCTCTTTTTCGAGAAGAAGATTTGCAGACATAATCTTTATTCCGCTATGTGAAACTTTAGGAACCATAAAGCCGTCATAACCTGTAACCTGTCCCTTTACTCCAAATGCTTTTGGTATTGATGGGCCGGTAATATCCGCATCAAGAATACCTACATTATACCCTTTTCTTGCCATCAGCACTGAAAGAAGTGAGGTCACCATAGATTTTCCTACGCCGCCTTTTCCACTGACAACTCCTATTACTTTTTTCACACTGCTGTGAGCATTGAGTGGCTCAAGCATACTTGTCTTGTCTCTTGAAGCACATTTTTCACTGCAAGTACTGCAATCATGTGTACAATTATCTGCCATTTATTTATACCTCCATGATATTTTACATTTAATAACTTATGTTAGT
>JAGBCG010000085.1 GCA_017938055.1 Clostridia bacterium | reverse complement strand
TGGCACACAGCAAGTTTTTCGGATTACAGCCCATTTTTTCTGCAGCTTTTGTCACAATATCACTTACTGTCCCACGCCATCCCGCATGCACTGCCGCAACATTTCCGCTTTGCTTGTCCGCAAGCAACACCGGAACACAATCTGCCGTTTTTACAACAACAGCATCAATATTGCAAGAGCTTTCATCTATAATAAGCCCGTCGCAATCGTCAAGAGGCAAAAGAGAGGGGTTTATCCCACGACAAGCCATATCATCGGATACATTCATGATTATGTTGCCGTGAACCTGTGTTGTACCGACCGTTCTTTGCACCGTTGTTCCAAGAACGCCCACAGCTCTTTTATAATTTTCAAACACGTTATCGGGATTATCAAAATTTCCGTTTTTATCTTTTCGTGATGTGCTGATATTAAGACAGGAGAAATCTCCCTCACTCACTCCGCCATTGCGGGTAAAAAATCCGTGAACAAAGCCGTAATATGTCAAAAGTGAGCTTGTATAAAAAGCAAGTGAGCTTTTTTCATTTCTTATGAACACACAAAATCCCCCTTATAACCATCATATACTATCTTAACTCAAGTTTATGAATATTTAAAGGGCACAATGAAAAACAATCACTCGCACAAAACAAAAATGGCAAAAAAGTAGCAGTTGTATCAAAATTTGCAAATTGCACAAAAAAGGGACGATGTGGTCATCGTCCCCTACGAATAATTATTCGTTTTGTGTCTGTTAGAAGTTGTAACAAAGTGTTTTGCTACAGCCTCATTAACAGTATAGTAAATAAAACTTACTTTTCTTCTTCGTCTTCTGCCTCAAAGGCCTTGCTAAAAGCATTCATGAGAAGCTCGTCAACATTTTCAGGGATGTCTTCGCCATCCGCATCTTCTCCCTCAGAGTCATCTACGAAATCTTCTTCGTCAGCTGAATCCTCGTCGTCGAACAAGCCGTCTTCTTTTCTGAGAGCTTCAATACCGCTTCTGAAATCAGAATACTTGTTTTCAGTGTCAGGCTGCTCAACCTTAAGCTCGTTTCCTTCAGTGTCGGTAACTTCAACATCTCTGTACATGGTAAGACCTGTTCCTGCAGGAATGAGCTTACCGATAATAACATTTTCCTTAAGACCAACCAGCGGGTCAATCTTACCCTTGATAGCAGCTTCAGTAAGAACCTTGGTGGTTTCCTGGAAGGATGCTGCAGAAAGGAAGGATTCTGTTGAAAGAGCAGCTTTTGTAATACCAAACAGTACCGGTGAGCAGGTAGCTTGTGCAATGCCAACCTCTCCTGCATTAAGACGAGCCTCTATTTCAGCGTTCTTTGTTTCAAACTCTGTAATATCAACAAGTGAGCCGATAAGCATGTCTGTTGAACCTGGATGCTCAATCTTAACCTTTCTTGTCATCTGACGGGCAATAACTTCAATGTGCTTGTCGTTAATCTCAACACCCTGAAGTCTGTATACACGCTGTACTTCCTTGATGATATAGCTGTATACTGCATTAAGACCGTTGATTCTGAGAATATCGGCAGGGCTGATGTTACCTTCTGTAAGGCTCTGACCGCGTGTTACGTAGTCACCAGTCTGTACAACCATTCTTGTGCCATAAGGTATAAGATAAACCTTTTCCTCGTCGCCTGCTGCACTTGTAAGTTTTACGTGTCTTGCTTTCTTGTCATCAGTGATTGTAATTTCACCATCGAAGTCAGCAACAACACTTGTCTTCTTAGGTCTTCTTGCTTCAAAGAGTTCTTCAACTCTGGGAAGACCCTGTGTAATATCGCCGCCGGCGATACCACCTGTATGGAAGGTACGCATGGTAAGCTGAGTACCGGGTTCACCGATAGACTGAGCCGCAATAATACCAACGGATTCACCGATGTTAACAGGACTTCCGCTTGCAAGGTCTGCACCGTAGCAGTGTACGCAGCAGCCAAGCTTTGCATGACAGTTAAGAGCAGTACGTACATGTACCTTTTCAATGCCTGCAGCAATAATCTTGTCAACCTCATGCTCTGTGAGCATTGTGTCGTCCTTTGCAATAACTTCGCCTGTAGCGGGATCAACAATATCGTCGATAATGTATCTGCCAAGCAGTCTGTCTGCCAAAGGCTCGATAATTTCGTTATTGTCCTTGATGGTTTCAACCCAAAGACCAATCTTGTCGTGACAGTTTTCTTCACGTACAATAACTTCCTGAGATACGTCAACAAGACGTCTTGTAAGGTAACCTGAGTCAGCCGTTCTAAGAGCCGTATCCGCAAGACCCTTACGAGCACCACGGGCAGCTATGAAGTATTCCAAAATGTTCAAGCCTTCACGGAAGTTAGCCTTGATAGGAAGTTCGATTGTTTTACCTGATGTAGACGCCATAAGACCACGCATACCTGCAAGCTGTCTTATCTGCTTGATAGAACCTCTCGCACCGGAATCCGCCATCATCTTGATAGAGTTGAATTCGTCAAGGTTTGCCTGAAGTGCGTTTGTTACATCCTTTGTAGCATCTTCCCATACCTTTATAACACGTTCTCTTCTTTCTTCGTTGGAAAGAAGACCACGCTTGTACATCTTACTGATTACGTCAACCTGCTTTTCACCCTCTGCGATGATAACCTTCTTCTGAGGAGGAACTGTCATATCGTATACGGAGATAGAGATTGAACCTCTAGTTGAGTACTTGTAACCCATAGACTTGATTTCGTCAAGAAGCTCTGCTGTCTTTGAAATGCCGTGATACTTGATGCAGCGGTCAACAAGCTGACCAAGCTCATCCTTTGTAACCACGAAGTTAATTTCAAGGTCAAGTTCATTTTCTTCATTTCTCTCAATGAAGTGAAGATCCTGAGGAATAGGCTGGTTGAAGATAAGACGACCGAGAGTTGCTTTGATAAGTCCGCTCTTGACAGTTCCGTCAGGCATTTGCTTTTCAACTCTTACCTTAATGGGAGAGTGAAGACCAAGCTCGCCTACGGAATAAGCCATCATAGCTTCATCGAAGTTTCTGTAAGTGTTGTAAATTTCAACTTCCTTACCATCGATAATTTCAGTTCTTACATCACCCGGTTCACCATGCTTGAGAAGTGTCAGATAGTAAGAACCAAGCACCATATCCTGCGAAGGAACTGTAACAGCACGGCCGTTAACAGGCTTTAACAGGTTGTTTGCAGAGAGCATAAGGAAGCGTGCTTCTGCCTGAGCTTCTGCGGAAAGAGGTACGTGAACAGGCATCTGGTCACCGTCAAAGTCTGCGTTAAACGCAGTACATACAAGAGGATGAAGCTTGATTGCACGTCCTTCAACAAGTACAGGCTCAAATGCCTGAATTGAAAGTCTGTGAAGTGTAGGAGCACGGTTAAGAAGAACGGGGTGGTCCTTGATAACGTGTTCGAGAGCATCCCAAACATCGTTGTTGACTCTTTCAACCTTCTTCTTTGCATCCTTGATGTTGGAAGCCTTGCCTGTTTCAACAAGACGCTTCATAATAAAGGGCTTGAACAGTTCAAGTGCCATTTCCTTAGGAAGACCGCACTGGTAAATCTTAAGGTCAGGACCAACTACGATAACGGAACGTCCGGAGTAGTCAACACGCTTACCGAGAAGATTCTGACGGAAACGTCCCTGCTTACCACGAAGCATTTCAGACAGAGATTTTAAAGGTCTGTTATTCGGACCTGTAACTGCTCTTCCACGTCTGCCGTTGTCGATAAGGGCGTCAACTGCTTCCTGAAGCATTCTCTTTTCGTTTCTGATAATGATTTCAGGGGCATGAAGCTCCATCATTTTATTAAGTCTGTTATTTCTGTTGATAACACGTCTGTAAAGGTCATTAAGGTCACTTGTAGCAAATCTGCCACCATCAAGCTGAACCATAGGACGTATATCCGGCGGAATTACGGGGATAACGTCAAGAACCATCCATTCGGGCTTGTTGCCGGAAAGTCTGAAGGCTTCCACAACCTCAAGTCTTTTGATAATTCTTACCTTTTTCTGACCTACTGCCGTATCAAGCTCTGTTTTGAGCTGATTAGACAATGCTTCACAGTCAAGCTCAGAAAGAAGCTCCTTGATAGCCTCAGCACCCATGCCTACTCTGAAGTCATTTCCGTAATATTCCTTAGCTTTCTGGTATTCCTGCTCACTGAGAAGCTGCATCTTTTCAAGACCTGTACCCTCACCGGGATCAAGTACGATGTAGCTTGCAAAATAGAGTACCTTTTCCAACATTCTGGGAGAGATATCAAGTAAAAGTCCCATTCTCGAGGGGATAGCTCTGAAGTACCAGATGTGAGATACGGGACAAGCAAGCTCAATATGTCCCATTCTTTCACGTCTTACCTTGTTTGTGGTAATTTCAACGTGACATTTTTCGCAGACCTTGCCCTTATAGCGAACTCTCTTGTATTTTCCGCAATGACATTCCCAGTCCTTTGTAGGACCAAAGATTTTTTCGCAGAAAAGACCATCTCTTTCAGGCTTTAAGGTTCTGTAATTTATTGTTTCGGGCTTTTTAACCTCACCGTGTGACCATGAACGGATCATTTCAGGGGAGGCAAGACCGATTTTTATAGCATCAAATTCGTTGCGTTCGTTTCCCATTAGCTTTTCTTTCGCTCCTTTTCGTTGTTATTCTGAGCTTTATCAGCCGATATTGTCGGGATCGTTTTCACTGTAGAAATCAGCATCGCTGTCGAAGTCGTCATCATAGGAATCTGCTTCTTCCTCAATGGCATCGCCGTTTTCATCTTCCATGTAGAAGCCGTCAAAGCCCTTGCCATCATTTACGCTTTCGCCGATGTCATCAACTACCACGTTTCTGACATTTTCAAGCTCTTCCGCACTGCTGTCCTTAAGAACAATTTCATTGCCCTTGTCATCAAGCACTCTTACGTCAAGTGCAAGTGACTGAAGCTCACGGATAAGAACCTTGAAGGATTCGGGAACGCCGGGAGTAGGAATATTCTGTCCCTTTATGATTGCTTCGTAAGCCTTAACACGACCGATAACGTCGTCAGACTTAACAGTAAGGATTTCCTGAAGTGTGTATGCTGCACCGTATGCTTCAAGTGCCCAAACTTCCATTTCTCCGAATCTCTGACCGCCGAACTGAGCTTTACCGCCGAGTGGCTGCTGAGTTACAAGAGAATAAGGACCTGTGGAACGTGCATGAATCTTGTCATCAACAAGGTGATGCAGCTTGAGGTAGTACATGATACCAACCGTTACGGGATTATCGAATGGCTCACCTGTACGTCCGTCATAAAGAATACTCTTTCCGTCAGGACGCATACCTGCCTTTTCAAGACACTCTGCGATGTCCTGCTCGTTTGCACCGTCAAATACAGGAGTCATAATCTTCATGCCAAGCTTCTTTGCAGCAATACCGAGATGTACTTCAAGCACCTGACCGATATTCATACGTGAAGGAACGCCCAGAGGGTTAAGCACGATATCAAGAGGAGTACCGTCTTCGAGGAAGGGCATGTCTTCGGGAGGAAGGATACGTGAAACGACACCCTTGTTACCGTGACGGCCCGCCATTTTGTCACCTACGGAGATTTTTCTCTTCTGTGCAATGTATACTCTTACAACCTTGTTAACTCCCGGAGGAAGCTCGTCAAGGTTTTCTCTTGAAAATTCCCTGATATCAACAACAATACCGCTTTCGCCGTGGGGAAGTCTGAGTGAAGTATCTCTTACTTCTCTTGCCTTTTCACCGAAGATAGCTCGCAGCAGTCTTTCTTCTGCG
>JAGBCG010000084.1 GCA_017938055.1 Clostridia bacterium | reverse complement strand
TCATCCATGAATGCATCAAATGTCATCGCCTCAACCTTTTCAGCAACCTTATCCATGATAAATTCATCATTAAGAAGAGTTACCTCAAACTTTTCTTCATAAGTTACTTCCTTCTTGAATTTAAGGGATGCTTCAAGCTTACCGCTGTTATCAATCCAGCCAAGTTTATCTTCAACGTAGCTTACCAGGTCGTCACCAAGCGTCATAAGGTTATCAATAATATCACGTGTAAGTTCATGGCCATGCTCGCCCATATCTCTGATATACTCAATTACAGTAACAAAGATATTAATATCTATGTCGCCCTCTTCGATCATCTTATCTGTAACCTTTGTCATAAATTTAAGAATTATTGTATGATCAGGGTCAGACGCATAGAGGTTATCAAAGAGCTTGACAATAATATCGTTTCTGAATTCTTCACTTGTGTGTATAAATGCGTCAACAATATCAGCAAAATTATTGATAGATTTTACATATTTCTTGATATCTGCAACATATTCACTTTCGGTTTCATCATTGCCATCTTTCTCATACAGCTTAACATCAGCAATAATATCGTCTATAACTGTACTGATTGCATCCTGAACAAAGTCAAGATTATAAACCTTATCATTACTGAGTCTACCAACCTCTTTCTGAGCAAGGGCTAACTTTTTGTCATCATCAGCAAGCACATCTGTAAGGTAATCATCAATAGCAAAATCAAGAAGATCACTGAATTCATCGTTCTTAATAAGTTTTATTGCAAAAGCAGCAAGCTCTGTTCTAAGTGTTGGATTTGAAACAACCTCAGTCTTCATTTCAGATTTTACGGTGTCCTTATTCTCATCATAATATTTACTTACCAATGTATCAACATTACCTGAGCCTGCATAATTCTTCAGCTTTGATACTGCATCAGGATCATCTGCTATAAACTGTTTTACAGCATCAATTTTTTCATTTCTTGTAAGAGTAACACCCGGTATATATGAACCATAGAACTCGCCGATTTGCTCGTCAGTAAGGTAGTCAACAATTACATCAGGATTATTTTTGATATATTTATCAACAAGGTTATAGTTCTTAATATACTTTTTAATTTCACTATCAACAGTATTACTGTCAAAAGCAAAGATTTCATCAATTATTGTTTTTACAAAGGTGTCATCAGTAATTATCTTTTGCTTTACATCGTTTTCGATGATTGTAACATCTTCATTAATTACCGCTATTGCCGCACTCTTAAAGTCAGCGTCGGTCATACCCATAATGTAATCAATAATTTCATCATTGTATGTACCCTTCTTGGTTTCTGACTTAATATAGTCTTCAATCATCTTAACAACATCAGCATTAGGAGTGTCTTCACTTAGTGCTTTAACAACTACATCTGTTACAAATGCAACAAATTCAGCCTCATTTGTTTTCTTATAATCTGCGAACATTTCACAAATCATTTTTTCAAGGTCGTCTGTATCATTTGCATCAACCAAAGACGTCGTATAAGTCATAAAGAACTGTTCAACGTGAGAAATATCTTTTTCGATAATATCAGCTGCAAGATCGTTCATCATCTGGTGTGCAATATCTTCATGACCAACTATAAGATCATCAACAAGCTCCTTAAGATGCTCTGCTGTTTCGTCTATATCATGTGTTGTAATATAATCGAACAGGAAATCCTCAAGTTTTGTTACTGCACTGTCATCGATAAAGCTTTGAAGGAAATTTTCAAACTCCTGCTCGCCCATAAGTCTTGTGAATTTTATAAGCTTATTGAAGTTTGAAATTTCGTATTTACCACCAACCTCATGGAAAATACCCTTATCGGCAAGCTTTGAGTAAGATTTATCCTCAATCTCTGCAATTTCAACAGCATCAATGATAGATGGACCGTTGACAAAAAGCATATCCTTTACTGTATCAATAAATCTTGTATCGTCATCATAGTATGCATAGAAATATCCCTCATACTTAAAGTCATCCATCAATAATCTGACATCTATTCTCTTTGACTTGGAATACACATCCACATCTGAGGTAAATACGAGGCTATTTTCTCCGCCTTCTACATAGAACTTTTCAAATTCTCCGCTTTCAGCATTTTCATACCACCAGTAAAGAGGTATCTCATGATAAACCTTTCCTCCAAGTGAGTTATATACATTACCGAAAGCAGGCTCTCTCCAGAAACCTTGTTCATATCCCCTATCAAAGTAGAAATTGTTATCCTCATAGGTTGTTTCAGCTTGTATGTACTTATCAAGGTTTTCATCCGCATCAACAGCTGTTCCGTATCTTACCTTTACCTGTGCTGAGGGCTGGGAATATGTCTGAGTTTGACTACTGTAGAAATCACTTGTTGCATCATAGAAGCTTACGGTGAGCATTTTTCTGTTATAGTATACCTTAAGAGTAAGCACGCCGTCTTCAGGTTTAGGAATCTGACCTGACAAAAGCTGATCCTTGTAGGTAATCTTTTCAAATCCGACTTCATCAAGATACTCTGCAACAACAGAAGTAGTTATCTTGCCATAATTTTCATCTGTCTGATAAAGCTCATACTTGGGTGTTCCGTCATTATTAAGTTCAAGTGCTTCAAAGTAATGCTCTGTATAATATACTACTGCATCCTTATCAACTATTACAGGGTAATATACTACACCCTCTGTTACCTTTGTTCCAACAAGATCATTTCTTGACGTACCTGTTGTGGCAGTTGGATTTGTTGACCAGCCTAAGAACTTTTCATCGTCATCAACTGCTACTTCGCTATCCTCAGGGATATCGTCAAGTGTGAGTTCATAGCCGTACTTATATGTTTCTTCGCTTATGTCACCGAACTTCACTGTGTATGTAAGACGTTTATAGTAAACATCAAATACTGTATTTCTTACATTGACTTTAACACCGCTTAAGTATTCATCGTAATTATCATGATCAGTATCAATTTCAAAGCCCTCATGATCTACACCATTTGCAATATCATTGGGGTATACTGTGCTTCCCTTTGTAACACTCTGAGCAATGACATAGTAGTCATCAGTACCTGTGATATAATCATCATAATCCACACCATCCTCGAGAGGTTCGAAATGACGTACTACCTTGAATGGAATTCTTGAGATTACGCCGGAACCGCCTGAGCTACCTCCTGTGGGAAGATATGTTGCAGGAGTATTTTCAACAACTGCTTTTTCAAAATCACTCTTATAGTTATGGAAGTTAACTGTACCATTTACATTATTAACGATAACATTACCGTCAACCTTAACTCCTACAAAGTCAACCAAGCGTTCGGTGTCAGCTTCTCTTTCTCCAACCTTTCCTTCACCGCCACGAATAATAATGTTACCCTTAACATGAGTATTTATTAGCTTAAATTCTCCGTTACCAACGCCGTCAGCAACGACAAGGTCACCCTCTATTACTGCGTTCTGGAGTGTAACATCGGGTGTTCTTACTACAACAGAGCCGTCAAATACTACTCTATTCTCCTTATCAGTTCCGCCAAAAACACCTGCGTTTGCTTCGGTTACATCCTTAGCACTTATGTAATACTTAAACAAGTTATGGAAAACCTGTGCTAGCTCTGCTCTTGTTATACTTGCTCTTGGCTTTAATGTCCATACATCGTTTTCTTCATCATGATAACCGTTTACGTAGCTTTCATCCACCATTCCGATTAAAGCTTCTTTTGCCCATGAGTCAACAAGTGCGTTGTCTTCAAACTTACTTAGAATTTCCTCATCTGTTCCAGACACAAAAAGAGCTCGTGCAAGAGTAAGGAAAACGTCTTCTCTTCTCATATTATCGTTTGGATGGAATGTGGTATCACTCGTACCATTCATAACGCCCATATGATATGCCTTTGAAACGCTATTATCATCAAAGAACCAATCTCCCGCCTTAACGTCTGTAAGGAAAGAAATGTCTGATGTGACAGTAGCTCCAAAGGCTCTTGTTACAACTGCAGCAAATTCTGCTCTTGTAAGATTTGCAGACGGTGCGATTATTCCATCGCCTTTTCCTTGCAAAAGGTCATTTTTCAGTGCCGCGTCCATTGCTTCAAATGCCCAGTTATCCTCTGCAGGAAAATCCGTAAAATCATTTGGTGTCAATGCAAAGGATATTGTCTGCATCAACATCACAACTACTAACAGCATTGCTATTAAACGATTTGTTCTCATGTTTATTTTACCTCTCTTTACGTGGAGTATTATTATATATGAATTAATCAGCGTATCGGCTTATATGATATGCCTTTGAATTTTCCTTTTCAGTGTTATATGCAGCAAGCAGTGAATCTGCAAGCGATTCATCTCTGCCATTTTCTTTAAGCAATGCTCTTAGCTGTGATACCAATGTGTTAACCTGTGCATCACACTGTGCTTCCATTGCTGCAATCTGTCCTGCGTATCCATTATAAATGGAAACCTTTGTTGAATATGTTTGCTGTTCTACAGGTAACGCATAAAACTGATAATACATCGTATCTACTATTGATGCTATAGAGCTTGTATACTGAGATTTATATACATACATTTTAGCAACAAGTGAGGCTATTTGCTCATCTGACTCAGACGAATCATTAACATTTGAGCCATCCACAGTTTCATCAGGTTCTTTCGTTCCCGGCAGTTCTGTTATTTCTGATTCTGCTTTATCTGTATCAGCTTGTGGAGTCTTACCGGTATCTTTTTCCGTTTCATTATTTATAACCGGATTATCTTTATTTACTGGCTTACCATTTGATTGAGCTTCATCTTCACTATTTAACGGCTTATCTTCTTTAGAAGAAATTACGTTATCGCCTTCTTCTTTAACATTCGATTCTTTTTCTTCACCCGTTGAGGAAGCCGCATCATCCGCTTTTTCAGTCTGAGTCACATCGATAACCGAGTTATCATCGTTAGATATGTTTTGGTTTTTACCCAAGAGTGCATCTCGTATTTTTTCTTCGTCTACAAATTCTCCTGATTTGATTTTCTCCATATCTTCACTGGTAATATTAAATCCAAAGTCTTGCAATAGTTCCACTTGATTCTGATCAGACTTCTTAATATCATCTTCAAGTTGTTCGGTAGATGTGGTAAATCCCTTTATTGCAGCCATGACATTTTCTCTTCCAAAAATAATAAATACTGCTGCAACTGCTATCGCAACAAGTACCAATAAAACAATCAGTATTTTAAGTAATATTTTGCATAGTTTCTTCAAAAACAGTCCCCCTCAAAACAATTACATTTACAGACTACAATTCATTTATAATTATACATTCTTACAGATGTTTTGTCAATGCTTTTAGTAAAAATACATGAAATTTAAAATAAAATTTCATTATTTATCACACTCTGAAATTATCATTTAGTTTGACGGTTAAATTTGTATTTTGTTCCGTTTGTAATCACACAAAAAATAAAAAGACAATCTCTAAAAGACTGTCTTTTTATATAGTATGCCAGTATTTCTGAAATAAGAAGTTTCTCTTATATCTTCTCATCTATCGGCACTGAATTTTTCAAAACCGACATTCAAAGTATCAATTTATGACACCTAAATTATTTAACTTCAACAAATCTCTTTTCCTCAGATGATTTGTAAGCCGCTTCAATAATTTTCTGGTCATAAATTGCACTTTCAATAGATACAGGAACATCTGCATTGTCTGTGATTGCATCACACAAGCCCTCAACCTCTTTTGTATACATGTTTCCATCAGAGGTTTTTTCAAGGGAAACCGCAGAAAGCTCGCCTCTTGACTGGCTTGCATCATAGCCGGCATTATCATCACTGATTAAAATGCTAACTGTACCCACTTCATCCTGAGCAAGAGTGCCGGATGCAACTATGCTGCCTTTAGTTCCGTAAATTTCAAGCTTTGCAACAGATGCAGCATCAGGAATATTAAAGTTTGAATCAACATAGGCAACAGATCCGTTATCCATTTTCATAATAAGATTTGATGAATCGTCAACCTCATATCCAAACGTCTGTGTCTGATTAAACGCCGCAACTTCTACCGCCTTCAATCCTGTTATGTAGTGCATAAGGTCGATTACGTGAATGCCCATATCGACAAGTGCTCCACCGCCGGAAAGAGCTTTCTTCTGACGCCATGCTCCTTCAATATCCGGATACCAGCAAGTAAACTGACCTCTCATTGAAACAACATTTCCGATTTTGCCTTCAGCAATGATTTCTCTTATTTTTTGATGATATTCATGGAATCTCATAAGAAAACCAATGCTTATCTTGACATTGTTTTCTTCACAGGCTTTTTTGATTTCTTCTGCCTCTGCAACTGTAAGAGCTACCGGCTTTTCAAGCAAAATGTGTTTTTTTGCCTTTGCTGCCTTTATTGCCTGTTCTTTATGGAAAAATACGGGCGATGCTATATATACTGCCTCAATCTCAGAAACAGCCAAAACATCTTCAAAATTGCTAAAAGCATACTTTGCACCATACTTTTCCTTGCACTTTTCGGCAACATCCATATTTGCATCCATTACCGCTACTAGCTCAACCTTATCAGAAAGCATCATACCGGGAATTGTTCTTCTGTCAGCAATACCGCCGCAGCCAATTACGCCCCATTTAACTTTCATTATATTCTACCTCTTCTTACTTAAGATGTTTGTTGATAACTGCCTTTAAGCCTTCGATACATTTTTCGATATGTACCTCTTCCCATGACGGATGCAGGAACAAACATACTGTCTGTGCTCTCAAAGCATTTGCGTTCTTACAGAATACCTTATCGTATTGAACAGAAGCAGGATTTGTATATTCCTTTGATTCAAACGGGAATTTTGCTTCACCAAATCCGCCGTGTTCTGTATAAGCCTTTTCTTCGTATGCTTCAGGCCACTGAATTCCGTAGCAAGGTATCTTGGATGCACCGAGTTCTTTAACGATATCAGGCGCTGTACAGTCAAGAGCATCAAGGTCAACCAAAATCGGATACCACCAGTATGCATTCTTTCTTTCCTCTGTATTTACAGGCAGCTTCTTAATTCCTTTCATTCCTGTAAATGCATCATCATACATCTTAGCGTACTTTCTTCTTCTCATCAAGTTCCAGTTATCAAAGCGTTCAAGCTCGTTTATACCGATAACTGACTGCATTTCTGTCATTCTGTAGTTAAAACCAACTCTTCTGTGGATGTAAGGAAGCTTTTCTTCAAGAGCAAGCATATTCATTCTTGTCTTTACATCATAACCATGGTCTCTGAAGGAACGGCATTCCCAACCGATTTCTTCATCGTTTGTTACTACCATACCGCCTTCACCGCCGGTTGTAAAGTGCTTGGACTGGCAGAATGAGAAGCATCCTACATCACCGATAAGACCAGCCTTTACGCCATTATACTCACCGCCAAAGCACTGTGCACAGTCTTCAACAACCTTAAGATTATGCTTCTTAGCTACCTTTAAAATTCCGCCCATATCAGCTACTACACCGTAAAGATGAACTACCAATATAGCCTTTGTTCTCTCAGTAATCAAGGATTCGATGCTTTCAGGGTCAAGTGTGTGGTCATCTGTAACATCTGCAAATACGGGGATTGCACCAGCCTGCAAAACTGCAAAGGAAGAAGCAATGAAAGAATATGATGTTACAATTACTTCATCACCGGGGCCTATGTTCAAACTTGCAAGAGCAATGTGAAGTGCTGCAGTTCCGTTTGTGCAGGAAATTGCCATTTTTGCACCCATCCATTTTGCCCACTTTTCTTCAAACTCCATACCCTTCTTACCGGTCCAGTAATTTACCTTACCGGTCTTTAAAACGTCAAGCACCTCATCATAGGATTTTTCAGAAAACTGAGGCCACATAGGAAATCCTATTTCTTCGATTCCGGCTCCATTCATTACGATTTCTTTTTCTTTTGACATACAAATCATCCTTTCTTAATTTGTCCATTTTTGGACTAATTTTATTTTTAAAACCGCCATGCTTATTTCACACAAGCGGTAATTTAACAAAACTAAAATAATGTCTTATTGTCCGAAAGTCATATTGAAGGCATATCTCACTGCCCCAAGTGCAACCGGATTTACTGTAAGATTCGAAAACACTATATTTTTATTTTTTATCAGTGATATTTGCTCAAAATACTCTCTTATCATATCCAAAAAGGTTTCTCCAAGTAACGGTGCCGAGCCACCTATTACTATCAATTCCGGATCAATAAGGTTCACAATATTATTAATTCCAAATGCTATAGCTCTGCAAATCAGCTGCAGATCACTCAACACTTTTTTATCTTTATCATCTATTTTATTTCTCAGTTCTTCAAGAGAATTTGTCTTTGTCCTATCTAAAATACGGGGAATACTTGCATACAATTCAAGACATCCGTAGTTTCCGCAACTGCAACGACTGCCATTAAAATCCACGCTCATATGACCGAATTCACCCGCAAAGCCATTTCCGTCATATATTGCTCCGTCAATCAGTACACCCGCACCGACACCATCATCTATATCCACTGACACAAGATTATTTATTTCATTATGGCAGCCAAATTCTTTCTCACACAACGCCACAAGTCCTGAGTTATTCTTTATATAAATATTTACATTCGGCATTGCCTGCTTTAACAGCAAATACATATCATTTGCATCATCTTCATCCAAAATTGTAGACGAAATAACACTGTTTGTCTTTGGGTCAATTACACCTGGAATCCCGATTGTAATACCAAGAATCTTTCTTCCTCTTGTGAGTCTGCCTATAGCATGCAGCATCACCATAACCATGGCTTGCCCCTCTTCTATAGGCAATTTTATGGATTCTTTTACCTCAAAATCAAGTCCGCACAAATTTGCTATTACAGCGTTTTTTATCACATCCATTCCAAGAAAAAATCCGCCGTCCGAGTTTATTCTCAGCATCACTGCTTTTCTGCCGCTTTTACTGGTCTGCTTCATGCCACATTCTACAACGAAGCCCTCTTGCATAAGCTCCTCTACCAGAGAAGACACCGTTGTTGCACTTAAAGAAGTTATCTTTTTTATATCTGCACGGGAAATGATTTCATTTTTATGTATTAATCCGAATACCATTCTCATATTCGATTCTTTAATATTCTGCTGCGAAGATTTATTAATCTCTGTCATAACAACCCTCGTGTAATTTGTTCACTCATTGGACAAATTGATTATACCACAATATTTAGATTTTGTCAATATGCTTACTTATTTTTTACTTCAAATAAAAAAAATTTATTATAAAAAAATTGTAACAACATCAATTTATTAAAAATGTTATTGATTTTTGTCGAAATTTGTGTTATAATTTATTAAAATTAACATACGAGGTACGATTATGCGGCAAAAAGAAGGAAGACGAATCAAAAGCGGTCATCCCATGGACGCAATTTCCCCGTTTATTATGAGCACACGTTCGGGTGCATCAAATATGTTCAATTACTGCGTCGATATAACAATGTGTGAGCAGCTTATAAAGGAAAAACGAGAGCAGGGTCTTAAAAATATCGGCTTAATGCACTTATTTATGGCGGCATACACAAGAGTTGTTGCAACGCTTCCGGGAGTTAATCGTTTTATCAGAGGTCAAAGGCTTTATGCAAGAAACAATATCGAAATATGCATGGTCATAAAAAAAGAGCTTTCCTTAAACGCTCCCGAAACCGTTATAAAGATTTATCCGCTCGTCACAGACACGCTTGACGACGTTTACAAAAAGCTCAACGATGAAATAACTTCAAACAAGGTTGAAGGAGATACAAACGACATGGACTCTTTTGCGAGAGTTCTCACCCATATACCCAGAATTTTTCTAAAAGCCATCATTGGTCTTATTAAATTTCTTGATTATTTCGGTGTTCTCCCCCGTTATATAACAAATCTAAGTCCTTTTCACGGGTCAATTTTTATTACAAATCTTGGCTCGTTGGGTATTCCTCCTGTTTATCATCATTTATATGATTTTGGCAACATGCCTGTATTTCTTGCAATGGGTGCAAAGCATACCGAATACGTAATTAACAAGGATGGAGAAGTTGAAAAGCACAGACTCGTTGATTTTACTGTGGTATGTGACGAAAGAATTTGTGACGGGCATTACTATGCCACCGCCTTTAAAAAATTCAAAAGATTACTTGAAAACCCTTATCAGCTTTGTGATGCTCCGGAAAAAATCGTTGAAGATATTAAATAAATCCACATC
>JAGBCG010000004.1 GCA_017938055.1 Clostridia bacterium | reverse complement strand
ATATAGTAAAAAATTACAGACACTATGGCTATATCAAGTATATCAAAAAACGTCATTGCAGTCAGTCTGCTAAGAATGTATGAGCCTGTATTTTTAATTATATCCACAGCAACAAACCTCCAATTTTAATTTAAAATATATCAATGTAATTATAACACATTTAAATCGTAAATGGAATAGTTTTTTTATACAAAAACATATTTTTTTACATTTTAAATACACTGTGTTTTCTTTTATCTTTTCAAAGTAAAAAAGTACCGCAAAATGCGGTACTTAAATATTTATTCTCTTTACTTTTTCAAAACAAAGTTTTTTATAGCTGCATAAAAAGTTTTTGCCACCTTTTCCATGCCAATATCATTAGGATGTCCTGCAACACCCGAATGTTCATATTGTCCCAACGCCTTATTCTCATCAATATTATGCACAGAAAGGTCAACAATTTCAACATTTCTGCGTTGAGCTGCAATCAGTGCACCTTGTATTTTTACATCAGGACCATAGAAATTTTTACTAAGGATTATCTTCATGCCAGGATTTACGCTATAACAAAAATCAATACATTGTATGAGCGCATTAGAAAAGGACTCGGAAGTAATCTGAGAAACCGGTGTGTTGTCGCCAAACTGGAACGTAATTATATCCGGTACTATTGCCTTAATTTTACGACCAAACGTTGATAGAATCAAATCAGCATAATCGTTATCAACAGAGCCGGAAATATCCCTTTCAAACAGGTAAGCACCTTCTCTGTACCATTCACTTTTCACATCGGGAAAGTCTTTATTGAACATTTTTTTCATGACGGAAAAATAATCCTTATCGTATGCTGAAGCAGCCATGCCCCAGTTTCCGTACCAGCCGATATGAGCAGCTGCCCCATGATTAAGAAGCGAGTTTCCAAGGCACATTACGGTAATAGTTCCATCATCCTTTTTAGTTTTTGAGAACTCTGTAACCGATACGTTATCAATATAAAAGCTTGTGCCGTTTTCACCCGTGGGATTAACGAAAATTCCAACTGCCATAGGCTTATCCACAAGAAGTGTTTCGGGAACTGTACAGGTCATTAAAATATGCTTCCATTTTCCGACAGCAAAGCCCTCTACTGTAAGGATATGGTCTTTTACTTGACCGCCGTCAACATCCGACTGTGCATATTTAAAACATACGTTTGTCGATGGATTTGAGGCTGGTGCTCCCGTCGCATCTTTTTCAACAAAAATATCATAAGTGATTTTATATGTTTCACCAGGCTCAAGAGTGGTATCTAACCATAAATACGTACACGCCTGTTTCCCGACTGCTGAGGATTCAAGAAAAAACACATTATTACCGGAATTATCGGGATTATCTACAACAACAAGCTCGTTGCCGACAGTATCCGTTGTATAGTATCTGCTGTCGTGTTTATATGTATCTGCATTGAGCATTTTATTAAATCTCCTTTGTTCAAGCCTTTTTAAAGACTAAGACATAACGATAACACGGTTCATACTCTTATAATATTCAACCTTCATGCCAAGGGCGTTGAAAAAGTCGATTGGAACAAAAATTTCGCCATCGTCCAAAGTCTTTACAGCACTTGAAAGCTTTACAAGCTTATTAGTGAACATAATGTATTGACAGTTTTCAGGTATAATTATTCTTTCTTTACCAAAGGATACACAAGTAGCTTTATATGATGCATCAAAAGATACAAGATACCCGAGATTTGTGCACACATCTTTAAGAGAGATATAAACAGTTTCTTCTTCATACATAGGTTCAGCCTTGAGTTTTGCAGCATTACCGTCAATTATCAAAGAAAAGTCGTATTCGATTTCTCCACCTGCAGCGTAAATCTTGATAACCTCGTAAAAGGTTTCGGCGATTTTTTGCATGCCAAGGTCACTTGGATGTCCTGCAACGCCTGAATTTTCATACAAGCTGCCAGCTTTATATTCATTAAGGTTATATACAGAAAGGTCTACAAGTGCAACTGCCTTGTTTGCTGCTGCAAGTTCAGCACCTTTGATTTTTGCTGTACCACCATAGAAATTCTTAGCAAGAATGATTTTTACATCAGGATTTATACTGCGGCAAAAATCAATGCACTGTCCCATCGCATAAGCATATGATTCAGCTGTAATCTCAGATGCAGGTGTATTGTCGCCAAACTGGAATGTAACAACGTCAGGCATAACTTCTCTCATCTTTGCACCAAAAGCACCTTCCAGCACATCAGTATAGTCAGCATCAAGAGAAGAAGAAATTGCCCTTTCAAACAAATAAACGCTTTCTCTGTACCATTCACTCTTCATATCGGGAAAATCATTTTTGAGTAACTTCTGCATTACACAAAAGTAATCTCTATCCTCAGCAGAAGCCGCCATGCCCCAGTTTCCATACCAGCCAATGTTTTCACTTGGGCCGTGCAAAAGAAGTGAATTGCCAAGACAGAAAACAGTAAATGTATCATCTGTTTGCTGTTCAGAAGCGGAATCCACAACCTCATCAGCAGCAAATGAAACTACCGACATACACAAAAGTGCAACCATTGCAAACAACAAAATTTTGAAGAACTTATTCATATTAAAATCTCCTTTCAGATTTTACATAGATTCTACAATTTAATGTCAGAATTGTCAATATAATTATATTTTATCAACCACAGTAAATGTATAACTGTTAAATATTAAAATACTTCACTGCTGATGAGAACATACCGATAGTATAATTACCCGGAACATTCTGATACAAACCATTTCCTATTCTCTCGGAATGACCCATCTTACCAAGTACTCTGCCATCGGGAGAAGTTATACCCTCAATAGCATAATATGAGTCATTTGGATTGAAATGGACATTAGCTGTAGGCTTACCTGCAAGGTCAACGTACTGTGTTGCAATTTGTCCGTTTTCAGCAAGCTTCTTTATAAGAGCATCAGGTGCTACAAATCTTCCCTCACCATGAGAAATGGGAACATTGATGATATCACCAACATTAACATTCTGAAGCCATGGCGAATTATTGCTACAAATTCTTGTACGTACAATCATTGACTGGTGTCTGCCTATTGTATTGAATGTAAGAGTGGGACAATTTTCGTCTGTATCTATAATTTCACCGTAAGGCACAAGTCCAAGCTTTATAAGTGCCTGGAAGCCATTACATATACCGCCCATAAGACCGTCACGGTTTTTAAGAAGCTCGTGTGTAGCGTCCTTAATTGCTGCATTTCTAAAGAATGCAGTAATAAACTTTGCAGAACCCTCAGGCTCGTCACCACCGGAAAATCCACCGGGGATAAATACAATCTGACTCTTTGCAAGCTTTGAAGCAAACTCAGACACAGATTCCTGTATTGCAGATGCTGTAAGATTCCTTATTACGAAAATTTCAGGCTCAGCACCGCCGTCTGCAAATGCCTTGGCAGTATCAAATTCACAGTTAGTGCCGGGAAATACGGGAATAAGTACTTTAGGCTTAGCTATACCGATTTTTGCAGAAGCAACCTTATCTGTCTTATATTCAAATGCAGGAATTTCTTTTTTCTTCGCACTTGATATTATAAGGATAAACTTTTTCAAGCTTATCTTCATAAACACCGAGAAGCTCATCAAGTGATATCTTCTCGCCCGCCCTTACAATGCACTTTTCTTCTGTTGTATAACCGATTGTAATACCGACATCCATATCCTCTGTAAGCTCAAGCACAAATGCACCATAGCAGTAATCGAATATTGCCTTGTTACACATATTATCAGCGTTATATTCAAAGCCAATGCCGTTACCGAGAGCCATTTTGAGAACAGCCTCTGCTATACCGCCATAGGTTGGAGTATATGCTGCTGCAACCTTGCCATTTCTCATAAGGGTTGTAACATCGTCAAATATCTTCGTTTGAGATTCCTTAACAGGAAGTCCGTTTTCATTATATTGCGGACAAACAAGAACAACCTTATGTCCCGCTTTCTTAAATTCAGGTGTAACAACATCACTTGTCTTTCCTGTAGTCACTGCAAACGAAACAAGTGTTGGAGGTACATCAATGTTTTCAAAGGAGCCTGACATTGAATCCTTACCGCCAATAGCTGCAACTTCATAATCAAGCTGTGCTTCAAGTGCACCCAAAAGTGCCGCCATAGGTTTGCCCCATCTTGCAGCATCCTTCTTAGGCTTTTCAAAATATTCCTGGAATGTAAGATACACGTCCTCAAAACAAGCACCGCTTGCTACAAGCTTACAAACCGATTCAAGCACAGCAAGGTATGCTCCGTGATATGGGCTTTTTTCTGAAATATATGGGTTATATCCCCAAGCCATATAAGAAACAGTGTCGGTGTGCTGCTTTTCAACAGAAACCTTATTAATCATAGCCTGAATGGGCGTTTTCTGATTCTTTCCGCCAAAAGGCATTACAACAGTACCCGCACCGATTGTGGAGTCAAAGCGTTCGGAAAGTCCCTGCTTTGAGCAAACATTGAGGTCGCTTACAAGTGCCTTATACCCGCTTACGAAGTCATCGGGAATACACTTGGCAAATTCTTCTACCTTTGCAGGAGCGATATCAATATGCTTTTCAGCACCGTTTGAGTTAAGGAACTCTCTTGAAATGTCACAAATATTTTTGCCGTTCCATTTCATAACAAGTCTTGGCTCAGCTTTAACTGTTGCAACGATTGTCGCTTCAAGGTTTTCACTTGCCGCAAGCTGCATAAACTTTTCTGCATCCTTAGCCTGTACAACAACTGCCATTCTTTCCTGTGATTCGGAAATTGCAAGCTCTGTTCCGTCAAGACCGTCATATTTTTTCGGCACTGCGTTAAGATTTATTTCAAGACCGTCTGCAAGCTCACCGATAGCAACAGAAACACCGCCTGCACCAAAGTCGTTACAACGCTTAATAAGCAGTGAAGCTTCCTTGTTTCTGAAAAGTCTTTGAAGCTTTCTTTCCTCAGGTGCATTACCCTTTTGTACTTCAGCACCACTCTTTTCAAGAGATTCAAGTGTATGTGACTTTGATGAACCTGTAGCACCGCCGCAACCGTCACGTCCTGTTCTTCCACCGAGAAGGATTACTATATCTCCGTCCTCAGGAACTTCACGTCTTACATTTTCCGCAGGTGCTGCCGCAATAACCGCACCGATTTCCATACGCTTTGCAGCATATCCGTCGTGGTAAAGCTCATCAACCATACCTGTTGCAAGACCTATCTGATTACCATATGAGGAATAACCAGCAGCTGCTGTTGTAACAATCTTCTTTTGAGGAAGCTTACCCTCCATAGTTTCTTCAATAGGCTTTGTAGGGTCAGCAGCACCTGTCACACGCATGGCAGCATAAACATAGCTTCTTCCCGAAAGCGGGTCACGGATTGCACCACCGATACATGTTGCAGCACCGCCAAATGGTTCAATTTCCGTTGGATGATTGTGGGTTTCGTTTTTAAACAGAAGCAACCAGTCCTGCTGCTCTCCCTCAACGTCCACCTTGATTTTAACAGTACATGCGTTTATTTCTTCAGACTCGTCAAGCTTTGAAAGTTTTCCTGTTGCCTTGAGATACTTTGCCGCAATAGTACCAATATCCATTAAATTCTGCGGCTTTGTTCTGCCAAGCTCTTTTCTTGTGTCTATATATCTGTCATAAGCCTTTTGCAGTATTTCATCCTCAAACTTTACGCTGTCAATAGTTGTAAGGAATGTGGTATGACGGCAATGGTCAGACCAGTATGTATCAATCATTCTGATTTCGGTGATTGTCGGATCTCTTTGCTCTTTGATAAAATAGCTCTGACAGAATTTGATATCGTCAAGATCCATCGCAAGACCGTATGAGCTAACAAAGTCAGACAGCTCTTTTTCGGAAAGCTTTGTAAAGCCGTCAAGTGTTTCAACCGTTGTCGGAACATCATATTCCGTAACAAGCGTTTTAACCTCATCAAGTGACGCCTCACGGCTCTCAACGGGATTTATTACGTACTTTTTGATTTGTGCAAGCTCTTCATCACTCACGTTTCCATACACAAGGTAAACCTTTGCTGTTCTTACAAGGGGTCTGTCGCCCTGTGAAATAATCTGTATACACTGGGAAGCAGAGTCTGCTCTCTGGTCAAACTGACCGGGTAAGAATTCAACTGCAAAAACGGCATTAGCTGCATCTTTATCAAGTGTTTTTGATGTATTGTCAAGCTGTGGCTCGGAAAAAACAGTGTTAATGCACTTTTCAAAGAGAGCCTGTTCAATATTTTCAACATCGTATCTGTTAATAAGTCTTACTTTTTCAACACTTTTAATACCCAGGAAATTTTTTATATCAGAAAGAAGCGAGCCTGCTTCATGTGCAAATTCATTTTTCTTTTCTACATAAACTCTGTAAACCATTATTTTTACTTCTCCTTAATAATGTCAAGTGCACGCTTACCAATGTCCTTGCGGTAAAAAGCGTTGTCAAATGTGACGTGTTTCACGTTTTCGTATGCAGCATTAACTGCCTTTTCAAGAGTATCTTCAACGCAGACAACGCCAAGAACTCTTCCGCCGCCCGTAACAACCTTATTATCCTTGATTTTTGCACCCGCAACAAATACATCTGCTTTAATGTTACTGTCAATCTTTATTTCAAATCCTGTTTCATACTTTCCGGGATAACCGTTTGAAGCCATTACTACGCAACAAGCACTCTTGTCGCTGAACTTCACTTCAATTTCTTCCAGTCTTTCATCGGCAACCGCCATCATAATGTCAAGCAAATCCGTTTCAAGCAAAGGAAGCACAACCTGTGTTTCAGGGTCACCAAAGCGGCAGTTATATTCAATAACCTTAGGGCCGTTCTTTGTAATCATAAGTCCAAAGTACAGACAACCCTTAAAGGTTCTTCCCTCTTTGTTCATAGCTTCAATGGTAGGCAGGAATATGGTTTTCATACATTCCTGTGCAACCTCTTTTGTATAACAGGGGTTTGGGGCAATAGTTCCCATACCGCCTGTATTAAGTCCTTTATCACCATCAAGTGCACGCTTATGGTCCATTGAGGATACCATAGGACAAAGCGTTTTACCGTCTGTAAAGGCAAGGACGGAAACCTCAGGTCCCTCAAGAAATTCTTCGACAACAACATTGCTGCCGCTTTCGCCGAAAATTTTATCCTCCATCATGGAAATTACTGCGTTTTTCGCTTCATCTCTTGTCATAGCGATAACGACGCCCTTACCCAGAGCCAATCCGTCAGCCTTAATAACTGTTGGAATGGGACAGGTTTCGATATATTTCAAGGCTGAATCTTTATCAGTGAACACTTCATATTCTGCCGTGGGAATACCATACTTTTTCATAAGGTTCTTGGAAAACACCTTACTTCCCTCGATAATAGCCGCATTTGCCTTTGGACCAAAGCACTTAATGCCTTTTTCTTCGAGTGCGTCAACAGCACCCAGCACCAGCGGGTCATCCGGAGCAACAACAGCAAAATCAATCTTATTCTCAACAGCAAATTGTACGATTTTTTCGATATCCTTTGCACCTATATCCACAAGCGTTGCGTCGTCCTTCATTCCACCATTTCCGGGAAGAGCGAAGATTTGAGTAACACTCTTATTCTGCTTTATTTTTTTTATGATTGTATGTTCACGACCGCCGCCGCCAACTACCATTACCTTCATACTTAATTCTCTCCTTAAATCTCACAGTGCCTTTATAATTTCAGCACTTACCTTTTCTACAGCTTGCGGAAGAATTATCCACTCTGCCTGCTCCATTACACGCTTTTGCAACACCTGTGCCGTGTCGCCATCTTCAATGTAAACAGCCTTCTGCATTATGATTTTACCACCGTCAGGAATTTCGTTTACAAAATGCACCGTAGCACCCGTAACCTTAACTCCATATTTTAAAGCTTCCTCATGGACACGAAGACCATAATATCCTTTTCCGCAAAAAGATGGAATCAGTGCCGGATGAACATTGATAATTCTCTCAGGATATTTTGAAGTAAAATGCTCTGTAAGAATGGTCATAAAGCCGGCAAGCACTATAAGGTCAATTTTTCTCTCGGTGAGCAAATCAATAACCTTATTTTCAAAATCAAGCTGGTCATTACATTCCTTTTTAACAACGGCAACTGCTTCAATTCCTGCGTTTTTTGCTCGTTCAATAGCATACGCTTCTCTGTTGGATGCAACAACAAGTACTATTTCACCGTTATTTATAATGCCGTTTTTTTGTGCGTCAATAAGTGCCTGTAAATTAGTACCGCCGCCCGATACAAACACTGCAATTCTTGCTTTTTTCATCAGCATATTACAACTCCGTCATTTCCCTGTACAATTTCACCAAGTATGTATGCATCCTCGCCATTGGCTTTAAGAATTTCAAGAGCCTTATCTGCGTCCTTCTTGTCGAGGATAATGCTCATGCCCACACCCATATTAAAGGTGTTGAACATATCTCTTTCGGGAATATTGCCTGTCTTTGCAATAAGGTCAAATATAGGCAGCACACGAACTGCACTTCTTTCAATCTTAGCTGTAAGTCCCTCAGGAATTGATCTTGGAATATTTTCATAGAAACCGCCGCCAGTGATATGGGAAATACCAACCACACTGTCAACTTTACTAAGCAGTTCAAGAACAGGCTTTACATAAATTCTTGTAGGAGTGAGTAGCGTTTCGCATATGGATTTACCAGCAAGCTCTGCAACAGGACTCATTATATCAGAATTCTCAACGTCAAACACCTTACGCACAAGAGAAAAACCGTTGGAATGTACACCGCTTGACGGAAGGGCAATAATAACATCCCCTGCTTTCATCTTTGTGTTATCTATAATCTTGTCTTTGTCAACAACGCCTACAGTAAAACCTGCAAGGTCATATTCGTCAACAGGATAGAAGCCCGGCATTTCAGCAGTTTCTCCGCCTATAAGAGCTGCACCCGACTGAACACATCCTTCAGCAACACCTGAAACTATAGCTGCTATCTTTTCAGGCACATTCTTGCCCACTGCAACATAATCAAGGAAGAATAAAGGCTTTGCACCGCAGCAAATTACATCGTTAACGCACATTGCAACACAGTCAATGCCAACAGTGTCGTGCTTGTCCGCAATGAATGCCATCTTAAGCTTTGTGCCAACGCCATCAGTTCCGCTGACAAGTACAGGCTTTGTAATACCTGTCATATCAAGCTCAAAAAGACCTCCAAAGCCGCCTATTCCTGAGCAAACGCCGCTTGTAACCGTGCGGGCAATATGTTGCTTCATAAGCTCTACAGCCTTGTAGCCTGCTGTAATGTCAACACCTGCATTTTTGTAACTTTCGCTAAAACTTTTCATGTCCTCTATCTCCTTAAATCAGTTATTATAAGTTTCTTCTATGTTTCTATTCTTTGCAAGCACCTTTTCTGCTCCATCTGTTCTTGCTTTATCAAGCTTGCTTGCAAGTTCTTCATCAGTAACAGCAAGAATCTGTATTGCAATAAGTGCCGCATTTGCCGCACCATTTATGGCAACTGTTGCAACGGGAATACCTGTAGGCATTTGTACCGTGGAAAAAAGTGCATCCAAACCGTCAAGATTTGTTGATTTTACAGGAATACCAATAACGGGAAGTGTTGTATTTGCTGCTATTGCTCATGCAAGGTGAGCCGCCATTCCGGCTGCAGCAATTATTGCACCAAAGCCGTTCTTTCGTGCATTAACAGAAAAATCACGAGCTTCGACAGGTGTTCTGTGTGCAGAATAGACATGCACCTCATAGGGTACTCCGTATTCCTTAAGTGTGTT
>JAGBCG010000083.1 GCA_017938055.1 Clostridia bacterium | reverse complement strand
GTCATCAACCTTCATGCCGAACTGAGCTGCCATTTCCTCGTATTTCTTTTCGATGTCTTCCTCAGTTGCCTGAACATCTTCAGCCTTAATGATTTCGTCAAGTGCGAGCTGACGCTTAACATTAAGCTCTGCCTGTTCTTTGTATCTTTCCTTAATTTCTTCAAGCTTCATGCCTGTATACTTTGTGAGCATTTCAAGGCTAAGACCCTGTGCTCTGAGGTTGTAGTCATATTCACGAACAAGAAGATCCTGTTCTTTTTCTACCATAACTGCAGGAATTTCTGCTTCAACATTGGCAACAAGTGCCTTTGTGAGAGCTTCAGCAAGTCTTGCTTCAGCCTCGGCATCATGACGCTTTTCGATGTTCTTCTTAACGTCAGCCTTATATTCAGCAAGTGTTTCAAACTCAGAAGCGTCTTTAGCAAATTCGTCATCAAGCTCAGGAAGCTCCTCGTATTCGATGCCGTTGAGCTTACACTTAAATGTAGCCTCTTTGCCTGCAAGCTCTTTTGCATGATATTCTTCGGGGAATGTTACGTTAACGTCAAATTCTTCGCCAACGTTCTTGCCCTCAACCTGCTTTTCAAAGCCGGGGATAAATGTACCGCTGCCAAGCTTAAGCTTGTGGTTTTCAGCCTTGCCGCCTTCAAATGCAACACCGTCGCAGAAGCCTTCGTAGTTTATGTCGGCAGTATCGCCTTCTTTTGCAGCTCTGTCTGTTACGCTGATAGTTCTGGAGTAACGTGCTCTTGTTCTTTCAAGCTCAGCGTCAACCTCAGCATCTTCAGTCTTAACAGTAACCTTTTCAACCTCAAGACCCTTATATGCACTAACCTTTACATCAGGTATTCTTATAAATGTAATTTTGCAGTTGATGCCGTCTTCAGCTTCAAAATCAACGTCTGTAACTTCAGGCATACCTGCGATTTTATATGGAGTTTCCTTTACTGCTTCGTCGATGGCAGAGGGAAGAAGGTTGTTGATTGCATCCTCATAGAATACAGTCTTGCCGTAAAACTTTTCTATAAGACCTCTTGTCGCCTTGCCCTTTCTGAAGCCGGGGATAGAAATGTGATTTCTGTTCTTTCTGAACACAGCATTCACAGCATCCTCAAAAGCTTCCTTTGAAATGACGATGTTCATTTCAACCTTGTTAGTTTCGATTTCTTTGAAATTCTTTAAGCTCATTTTAATCCTCCATATCGTCAGCATTGCTGCGACAAAGTAATTACAAATTATATCTATTATATTGTATTATATTTTCGTGAAAAGTCAAGAGTTTTTTGAAAAAAATTTACTTTTCCCGATTAAAACAGGCTTTTTACATACATTACAGCTTTATTTTTGATTTTTTTTGTTCAATTTTATGTTAGTCTTGTCGAAAAATCAGAATTCATTTTTGACAGAGCGAGAAAACAGCTCATCAAGCTGTTGCTTAATGTCGGCGTTTTTGTAAAGAATGTTATAAACGGCGTTGCAAATCGGAAGCTCGGTTTTGTAAAGCTTTGACATTTCCATTAGAGCCTTTACAGTGTAGTAGCCCTCGGCGAGATAATCGCTTTTTATACCTTTGACAAAGTCTTCTCCAAAGCGTCTGTTATTGCTAAAACTGGAAAAAACTGTTGCCTGGTAGTCACCAAGATGACACAGTCCGTAAGCCGACAGCTCGTTTCCGCCCGCCGCTTTAATAAGCCTTGATATTTCTCTTGTTCCTCTTGCCATCAGTGCACCCTTAAGGGTTGATAAACACAGCCCGTCGAGTATTCCTGCAGCAATACCGATAACATTTTTTGCCGCCGCACCTATTTCATTTCCGATTAAATCGTTCCCGTAGTAAAAACGGATAAGGTCGCTTGAAAAATTATCCACAAGAAACTTTTTTGTAGTATCATCCTCACTGTCAATAACCATGCAGTTTGGAATACCCTTGTAAAACTCTTCAGCGTGTCCGGGGCCTAACCATACGGCTATTTTATTTGACGGATGCAGATTATCCTTTACAATCTGTGACAGTCTGCGGCAAGTAGAAATTTCTATTCCTTTCATGCAAAGAACAAAAATTTTGTCTGTAAGCTGATTTTCGGCGAGGGTTTTGCACAGGTCATCAAGATTCTGAGAGGCAATGGAAATAATAATAATTTCACATTTTGTAACCTCGTCAAGATTTGTTGTGAGCTTTAATGAGTCGGAAAGTACCGTGTTACACTTTTCCCTCTCGTCCATCAGCTGTTTCATGTTTTTTGAGCCGCTTCTTCCGTACAGCGTTACGTTGTTTTTTAACTTGTCAAGATACCATGCAATACACGTACCCCATCTTCCGCAGCCTATTACTCCAATATTCATCCTTATTCTCCAATTCTCCAAAAGATAAATCGTGGTTTTTGATTCTTGTTTTTTGTATTTTTCCTTATTGCTTCATTATAGCACCTTTATCGGCACTGTCAACAAGCTTTGCATATCTTGCAAGCCAGCCTGTCTTGATGTTTGGTTCGGGTTTTACGTACTTTGCTTTTCTCTTTGCAAATTCCTCATCGGTAATTTTTGCATTTATGGAAGCAGCAGGTATATCAATAGTGATAATATCGCCTTCTTCAATAAGACCGATTGGACCATCGCAAGCAGCTTCCGGAGAAACGTGACCGATGGAAGCACCACGGGAAGCACCCGAGAAGCGTCCGTCTGTGATAAGAGCAACTGTCTTGTCAAGCTTCATGCCGGCAAGTGCACTTGTGGGATTGAGCATTTCACGCATACCCGGGCCTCCTACAGGACCCTCGTATCTTATGACAACAACATCTCCATCAACGATTTTGCCGTTGTAGATAGCATTTATTGCCTCGTCCTCACTGTTGAATACTCTTGCAGGGCCGGAATGCTTGAGCATTTCGGGAGCAACAGCACTTCTCTTTACAACACTGCCATTTGGTGCAATGTTGCCCCAGAGAATCTGAATACCGCCTGTTTCGCTGTAAGGATTGTCGATAGGACGGATGTTTGTTTCGTCCTTGATGTAAGCACCCTGTATGTTTTCGCCTACAGTCTTACCAGTAACAGTAAGAGCGTTTTTGTCAATAAGATTCTTCTTTAAAAGCTCAGCTTGAACAGCCGGAATTCCTCCCGCATTGTCAAGGTCAACAATGTGAGTGTGACCTGCGGGTGCAAGGTGGCAGAGATTCGGAACTCTGTCGCTTGTGGTATTGAACAGCTCAAGGTCAAAGTCAACACCCGCTTCGTTGGCAATAGCAAGAAGATGAAGCACGCTGTTTGAGCTGCAGCCAAGAGCCATGTCGCAGGCAAGAGCGTTGAGCAGACTTGTTTTGTTTACAATCTGACGAGCAGTAATATTCTTTTCAACAAGATTCATTATTGCCATACCGGCGTGCTTTGCAAGCATTATTCTCTTGTTGCTCACAGCAGGAATTGTGCCGTTGCCGGGAAGAGCTATACCGATAGCTTCGCATAAACAGTTCATGCTGTTTGCCGTGTACATACCCGCACAGCTTCCGCAGCCGGGACATGCACCTGTTTCACATTCGTGTAATTTACATTCGTCAATCATGCCTGCCTTGTATGCACCAACTGCTTCAAAGAGCTTGGAAAGGCTGGCGTGCTGTCCGTCGTATGAGCCGGGAAGCATGGGGCCGCCGCTGCAAACTACTGCAGGTATGTCAAGACGTACTGCTGCCATAACCATACCGGGAACAATCTTGTCACAGTTTGGGATGAGTACAAGTCCGTCCATGCCGTGTGCCATTGTCATGGTTTCAACACTGTCCGCAATAAGCTCACGGCTGGCAAGTGAATATTTCATGCCAACGTGTCCCATTGCAATGCCGTCACAAACACCGATTGCGGGCATGAGTACGGGCGTGCCGCCTGCCATGCGGATGCCTGCTTTTACAGCTTCGGCAATTTTGTCAAGGTGAATGTGTCCGGGAACGATTTCACTGTGGGCACAAATTACACCAATTAAAGGACGGGATAATTCTTCTTCGGTGTATCCCATTGCATAGAATAAACTTCTGTTTGGTGCTCTTTCCGCACCTTTTATTACATTATCACTTCTCATAATATTTACTTTTTCCTCTCTTTTTATGTGGCTTTCTATAATGTAGCTGCTCGCATTGCTCGATGAGTACGAGATTTCAACTAAATCAAAGATTTGGGAAATCACGGAAAACCTCTGCAAAGAACTTTAATTTTGCTGTCGCCGTTTTAATCTTTTTATATTATTAAACGTGTAAGAGCAGCAGATGCCCAAAAATGCATAGGGGACGATGCCCACATCGTCCCGCAAAATACAACATTTGATTATATTCACAATTCAAATGTAGTACAAATCTGTATGTAATTGGGCGGATGTGGGCATCCGCCCCTACGAATTGTGGAGTTATCGTTGTAAAGAATACCCGAAAAAAAGACGGATAACCGAGCACCGCATTCATTCCATCGCCGCAGTTCCAAAGTTGTCGCACTGAGTTTGACCGCTTGCGTTTATGGCGGTCAAACGGGCTTCCATTCGGGCATCAACGGCAGGATATAGTGCTAAGGTGTGGTCACGAAATCTTTTCTCTTTGCTTACTTTCTCTTTTCAGTAAAGAGAAAGTAAGGGCGTACCCGACTACTTCTTGAGCCAGCTCATCATCTTTCTGAGGTCTGCACCTACAGTTTCAAGAGGATGTTCGCTTTCCTTTCTTCTTGTAGCAAGGAACTTAGCCTTTCTGCCTGCAGAGAATTCCTGCATAAATTCGGAAGCGAAAGTACCATTCTGAATTTCGGAGAGGACTTTCTTCATTTCCTTACGTGTTTCCTCAGTGATAAGGCGTGTACCTGTTCTGTAATCACCGTATTCAGCAGTGTTGGAAATGGAGTATCTCATCTTAGCAAAGCCGCCTTCGTTGATAAGGTCAACGATGAGCTTCATTTCATGGATACATTCAAAGTAAGCCATTTCAGGCTCATAGCCTGCAGCAACGAGAGTATCAAAACCAGCCTTCATAAGCTCTGTTACGCCGCCGCAAAGAACAGCCTGTTCACCAAAAAGGTCGGTTTCTGTTTCTTCTCTGAAGCTTGTTTCAAGAATACCTGCACGACCTGCACCGATACCGCTTGCATATGCAAGTGCATAGTCTTTGGCTCTGCCGGAGTAGTCCTGATGAACAGCAATAAGTGAGGGAACACCTTTACCTTCCATGTACTGACTTCTTACTGTATGACCAGGACCCTTGGGAGCAACCATTATAACGTCAATGTCCTTAGCGGGCTGGATAAAGTTGAAGTGAATGTTGAAGCCGTGAGCGAACATAAGAACGTCGCCCTCTTTCATGTTGGGAGCAACCTGCTTGTTGTAGATGTCTGCTGCAAGCTCGTCGGGAACAAGCATCATAACAATGTCGCCGGCTTTTGCTGCATCTTCAATGTCCATAACCTTAAAGTTGTCGTGAGTAGCCGCAAATGCTGCTGCCTTTTCCCAGTGACCACTGCCGGGTCTGAGACCTACAACTACGTTAACGCCGCTTTCTGCAAGGTTCATGGAGTGAGCATGTCCCTGGCTGCCAAAGCCGATAACGCTTACTGTTTTGCCGTCAAGTAAACCTAAATTACAGTCTGTGTCGTAATACTTCTTAATCATTTCTAAAACCCCTTTATAATTATGTAAATTTTAATTAATCAACCATGTAAGATGTTTTTCCACGTTCCATAGCAGTAACTCCTGTTCTGCAAAGCTCGGAAATTTTAAGCTGCTTTGCATCCTCAAGCAGTGCATCAATTTCATCGGGAGTTCCTGTATACTCAAGAACAACCGTACCGATAGAATGGTCGATGATGGAAGCTCCGTACTTTTCAGCAAGAGCTGCCGCACCCGTAAGACCGCCATCAACGGTGGTATCAAGCTTTAACAGAAGAAGCTCGCGAAGTAAGCTGAAAGATGGCTCAAGAGCAAAGATCGTCTTTGTTTCTATTAGCTTTTCCGTCTGACCTAAAATCTGCCTGAACTTTCTGTCGTCACCATGGGTCACAATAGTAATTCTTGAAATATTGGGATTATCCGTTGTTGAAACGTTCAGCGAATCAATATTAAAGCCTCTCTGACAGAATAGTGAGGAAATTCTTGTAAGTACGCCTGTGTTGTTTTCAACAAGGAGAATCAGATATTGCTGTTTTTCGTCCATATTTTTCAATCCTTTTCAGCAGACGGCAAGTAATGCCTGCCCCTGCATCCGTATTCATCATTTTAGTAGTCCTTGCACCGCGGGGCGTCCCCCGCCCGCCTTACACAATCATTGTGTCCTTAACAGTTCCGCCTGCGGGAATCATAGGAAGAACCTTTTCGTTTCTGTCTATTACACATTCAATCCAACACGGCTTTCCTGATTTCTGTGCTGTCTTGAACGCCTGCTCAAACTCTTTTATGTTGGTACATCTGAAGCCGAGAGCACCGAAGCCCTCTGCAACCTTGACGTAGTCTGTTTTTCTGCCCGGCTCGCTTTGGGCATATCTCTTGCCGTAGAACACGCCCTGCCACTGATGAACCATTCCCAAAGCATCATTATTGAAAATAACCGTAATAATGGGAAGATTATAAGACACAGCCGTGCAAGCCTCGTTCATATTCATATGGAATGAGCCATCGCTTGTGATGTGAACAACCTGTCTTTTTTTATCTGTACCTACACATGCACCGATTGCCGCACCGTAGCCGTAACCCATTGTGCCAAGACCGCCGCTTGTGAGAAAACAGTTTGCATCAAGATGCTCAATAAACTGTGCTGCCCACATCTGATGCTGACCTACATCTGTAGCATAGATTGCACTTGAGGGCGAGTTGTCACACATTACCTTCATAATCTGGTGAGGCTTGAGCTGAGTATCGCTGTCTTTTGGAATATAATCCTTTGCTTTCCACTGGGCAATTTCCTGCTGCCATTGGGTATGCTCAGTTTTCTTCACATAGGGAAGAAGCTTTGTGAGAACGTCTTTTACGTCACCGATAACCGCATTGTAAACGGCAACATTTTTGTTTATCTCACTGGCATCAATATCAATATGTATAATTTTCGCACCGTCTGCGAATTTTTTTGTGTTGAGAGCAACTCTGTCCGAGAATCTTGCACCTATTGCAAGAAGTACATCACACTTAGATGCCGCCTTGTTTGCAGTAAAGCAGCCGTGCATACCTATAAGTCCAAGATTATTCTTTTCGCCGTATCCCAGAACGCCTGCTGCCATAAGTGAGTATGCCGCCGGAATATCTGCTTTTTCCACAAGCTCACGAAGCTCATTGTTTGCACCCGAAAGCTTTACACCGCCACCAAAATAAATGAAAGGTCTTTCAGCTTGATTTATAATTTGTGCAATAGCTTCCCAGTCACAGTCGCGTGTTTTTGGCATTGTAGGAACTACAGCTTCCTTTGGGGTATACTCGCAAAGAGCCGCTGTAATGTCCTTTGGAATATCCACAAGAACAGGACCTTTTCTGCCCGACTGAGCAATCTGAAAAGCACGTCTTAATGTATCTGCAAGCTCCTCAACACTTTGCACGGCAAAGTTGTGCTTTGTAATTGAAAGGGTAATGCCCGCAATATAAACCTCCTGAAAGGAGTCACAACCCACAAGATTTGTTGATACGTTACATGTAATAGCCACCATGGGAACGCTGTCCATGTAAGCTGTTGCAATACCTGTTACAAGGTTTGTCGCACCGGGGCCGCTTGTGGCAAAAACAACACCTGTTTTACCTGTTGCTCTTGCATAGCCGTCTGCGGCATGAGAAGCACCCTGTTCATGGGCTGTAAGATAATGTGTGATTTTATCGGAACACTGATAAAGTGCGTCGTACACATTAAGTGCCGCACCGCCGGGATAGCCGAAAACACGGTCTACGCCCTGTTCCATAAGTACTCTTGTAATAATTTCTGCACCTGTAAGCTGCATAATGTAGTTTACACCTCCGGATAAAAACGTGGGGCATGGTCACTGTAATAAAAAAAGCCTCTGTCTGTGACATTTTCGTATCAGAGACAAAGGTTACATAACACTCTGCGGTACCACTCTATTTGCCGTTTTTTTAACGGCCGCTTTACCTTCCTATTATAAAGGCTGTCATGTAACGGTGACACCGTCCGACTCTACACAACAAAGCTTTTTCCTTTGCCTTCTGTCGAAAAACTCAGGGACTACCTTCATAAGTAGTGAATAACGGCTTTCACCTTTTGCCGTCTCTCTTTGAATACACCTTGCTTATTACTCTTTCCCATCAACGCTAAAATAAAACTATTTCATTGTAGAGCATATGGTATCACATATTTTCTTCTTTGTCAAGAGGTTTTTATTTGTTTTAACATGTTTTTCACACAAATTACAATATCCAAAGGAGAGTTCCATGCGTTTTACAGCTTTGTTATTATAAAAAACGTCTTGACTAACGGGTAAAAAAGTAGTATAATCAATATGAAATATTTTGCCGGTAAGCAATGTAGTTTAAGAGAAAGGATCTGAAAGCATTGACAAAGAAAGTTTCCACCGCGGCAGTGCTTGTATGCATAGCCTTATTTATCCCTCTGGCAATAGCCGTTATTTACGGACTTAACGTAGACCCGAATTCCGTTGCGGCAAACAACCTGAAAAGGCTGTCTGTCACATATGAAGACAATACATTTAGCTTTGAGGACTCAAACACCTTTGACCTTTATTCTTCAATTTCCCAAAATGCCCGTGAAATAGACGGTACATTCCGTGATTTTTCACTTGAAACGCCTTATACTGTTACATATACTGAGGATAATGATACACCGATTACGTATTTGCTTTATATGTCAAAGAATATGGATGACTGTGTGTATGTTTCACCTGACGGACAGTATTTCATGATGGATGAAGAAATTGCATCTAAGCTTGTGGTAAGAGAGGAATTTTCCTCCCTGAACGAGTTCAAATCTTTACCTGTGGGAACAATTTCCGGATTTGGTGAGGAAATAGTTCTTAAAGCCGAGTCTTATACCTGGACGTATACAGCACTTGATAACAATATGGTAAATTTCACAGGAAAGCAGCAGTCCAACAATCCTCTTATCAAGTTTGACGGCTCGCAGGACGGCACTCTTACAATAAATTTTGATAAGACTCCCGACGCTCTTATGCTGAATATATCCGGCAGTGACGGTGTTGTATTTGATGATAAATATGAAAACCTTTCAGCGTCCAGCCTTATTTCATATAATTCCGACACAAAGCTTATTCTCACTATCACGGCTCAGTGGTATGAGATTGAGTCAGCTGAGTTCTTCGGCGAAACCGTTTACACAGTGCCGCTGCTGTATGACGTTGCACCT
>JAGBCG010000082.1 GCA_017938055.1 Clostridia bacterium | reverse complement strand
GTGAAACAGCTTTTGCTAAAAGTTTGCTAATGGCTTGCTAATTTGAGCTTCAAAAACGGGGTAAAACGAGATGAAATTCAATAACACGTCATAATGCAAAAAACTCTCACAAAGCCTGTATTTAAGCGAATTTTGCGGGTTTTACGAACACGATTTAACGCTATGAAAAATGCGTTACATTTTGCTCCTAAGCGACAGGTCGTTGGTTAGAGTCCAGTCAGGGACGCCAGATTTTCGGCTTGGTTTCAAGCCGAATTTTTGTTGTATAACGAAAAAGGGGCCGATGTGAGTATCGTCCCCTGCGAATAATTGTGCGTTTTGCGTGTGTTTTGGGTTGTTACAAATCATCTTGCTACAACCATAAAATGACTATGGATTTTGCTGTGCCGAAAAGCAATAATAGAAGCTAAGAGATGTTTTATGGAATAACTATAATATTTTTCAATGCTTCTGTATCGGAGTTAAGATTGTTTGTGCGAGTGATTGCTTCAGGAGTTACGGCATATCTTTTCGCAAGTGACCAAAGGGTGTCATCATTGTTGGGATAGCATACGATTATTTCACCCTTGTTTCTTTTAACAGGTACTTCGTCTGTATTTTCTGTTACTGAGCAAACCGCCTGGAATGACTGATGCTTTTGGCAGACACCATTTATGTCAAAGACAAATTCAGCATCAATGCTTCCATCTCTCACAGCCGCATTGCATGAGCAGGCTGTTATAATGAATTCGAGAGATTCGTCGCTGCAATCGCTCTCGTCTATGGGAATGTGCAAAGTAACAGGAAGATCGGTGCTCATAAGCTCACCCGAAGAATTTACACCGATTATTTCAAGAAGACACCTTGCAAGAGCAAAGTTTTTTCCGGATGTACTTTCTTTTGAAACAGATCTTATCTGCAGAAAACAACCCGATATTTCATTGAGTCCTGCTAAATCTCCATGAACCGACTCGCTGACAGCACTTCGGCAGTGAATAGGCTTTACTATACTGTGACAAGTAAGCTTTTTGCAGTCGGTTTGACATAAATACTTTGTGGAAAAAACATCTTCTGTAACGGAATATTGCTTGTTTTCAAAAAGATTTGCTGTAATGGTATATTTTATGTTGTAAGTAATAATGCGGCTTTCACCATAGGAATCGTAGCTGCAGCTGCACTCTATGGAATTGATGTCTATATAAGCTGTGCAAAGCTGGTTTTCGTTGATGCGAGAATCCTCCAAGAATGCTTCAAAATCTGTTTCCGAGCTTACGGCAGCATAGGTGGCAGAGTCATGGGACGAATTTTCATCCTGTGTACACTCATAAAGTGCATACAAAAAAAGCTTTGCGGAAATATTTATTTTGCCGTCATCACACTTGCATTCAAGTGTATGTATGTTCGCTTTGGACATAATCACATCACTAGCGGCAGGACTGTCTTTTTCAAGATTCAGCTCAGCAGAAGCTGACATTGAATCACTTCTAAGAAAAAGCTTTTCACAGCAGGTGATGTCTTTTGTAAGAGTACAAATGTGGTCATTATCATCCTCCTTGCTGTAAAGCTGTGTTTCTTCTTTTGCATATATGCTGCAGTTTACATGAAGTGTTCCTTTGACAAGTATTTTTCTTCCCGAAACAGGCTTTGCACCAAGAGAGCTTGCATAAACGTCAGGTAATGCGGTATAAGCTGAGTCAAAGTCAAAAGGCTCTTTTAACTGAACGCTGAAATCTTCGTCAAATGAGGCACACTTAATTTTTCCGCCAAAGTCAGAAAGATATATAATGTTGAATTTTGCACCGATGTCCACAAAAGCCTTGCCGTTTTCCTCGTGAAAATCGCATTTGTGAAAAACGGCATCTGTTTTTATAATTGATGAAATGCCGGGAAGATATTCGGCAAGGGAGTATTCGAGATTGAGAGCTTCCTCCTTTTTTGCATCATAAATGATTTTTTCGGTTGTTATACTTTGCTGCATAATAATTCTCCTTTGCAAACTGCTTTTTGTTTGATTATATGCAAAGGATTTTTAAAATATGATAAAAAAGAACTGTCACAAAAGTGAAGCAGTTCAGAATGAAATGATGTCTATTGTTTTTTAACTTTAAATATTACCGATAATACGTTTTTAAAAAACTTCGGTGGGTTGACAAGAACAATCTTCATAAGCAAAACCTCCAAGGTATGTATTATTTGGCCAACAATATAAGAGCTCCCGCAAGAACGATAAGTAAAGCCTCAAGGCAAATCAAAAGAATATCGGGAATTAATATTGCAAGTATGATACCAAGTCCTACGCACAGTAAGCATAGTCCTACGGCAAAACATAGCTTTTTCATATAAATCCCTCCTTCGATTCTTAATACATTTTATGAAGATGGAGATTGTTTTGATACAAAAAAAGCCGCAGAGTTGCTGCGGCTCAAATAAAATATTGATTGTAAAATTACATTTTCTGTGCCTGTACAAATTCTCCAAGGGGAGTAAAACAACTGTTGTCTGTGTAAATATAGACTCTTACGTCTGATACAGTTCTTCCTTTTAAATCGAGAAGTGCACTTGCAGATGTATCTTGAGAATTTACGTATACACGCTTTGAGCAAATCATTGTGTTGTCGTCGGTGTAGCAGGCAAAGAGAATATAAGCACTGTCGCTTGCCAACCCTGAAAGCTCCAAAGCGGCATTTGCTGAAACCTTGCCGTCTTCAAGCACATATGATGCTGAAACAATAGGCTTTGCCAAAGAGAAAATAGCAGAGTATTCATTTTGAGCAGTAACTGCCTGGGATAATTCCTTGTTCCAACCTTTAAACAGATAGATACCATCAAGAACACAGTCCTTTTTTGGGGCCCCGTGGTATTGAGGAATCTGATTTGCCAAAACTGTTGTAATTTCTGTTGTTTTGCCTATGTTCCATTTCACATTAAATGATACTGCACTGTTGTAGAAAGCTCCGCCGGGAGAAATCACATTCTCGGGAACAGTAGCATCCAAAGAAGAACATCCAAAGAAGGCTCTGTTACTTACGGTGGTTAAGCTTTGAGGAAATTCTTCAAAATCAAGTGCTTCACAGCCATAAAAGGCAGCTTCGGAAACAAGGACGGTGCATGTCATGCCTGTCACTTGTGAAAGTTCCTTGCAGCCTGAAAAGGTGCCGATGTTAATTTCTTCAATTCCGTCGGGAATGTTTACTGAGGTAAGGCTGGAACAGTCACAGAAAGCATACGAGCCAAGACTTTCCAGTGAAGAGGGAAGAATAATGCCCTCAAGTGCTCTGCAGCTTGAAAAAGACATGCTTCCAATAGATGTAACAGAAGCGGGAATATTTATTTGCTTAAGATTAAGGCAGTATTCAAAAGCAGAATCGCCTATTGATAAAAGACTGTCCGGAAGAACAACACGTTCAAGGTTTGCAGCATACATAAAGCTACAACTGCCAATAGAGGTAATGCCGTCTTCGATGTTAAGAGTTTTTATGAGCGTCATGAACTTTGAATAGGGAGCATCCTCAAAATTTACATAGTTGTCCATGTCACCCTGACCTGTTATGGTCATGTGACCATTATTTAAATCTATTGACCAGCTGTAATTACCCTCTGTTCCCGTATATACCTTAGCACAAACGCAAAGGGAAAGAAACATCATAACAACAGCGGCTGTTAAAAGAATGTGTGTCAGTTTGTTGAGTATTTTCATATACCCTCCGTATAAATTATAAGTGTTAACATTGACATATTAAAACATAATAATTATACATTAAAATCGAAAAACTGTCAATAGTATAAAAATCATAATAAAATGTTGTGAAAAAGCGTGAAAAACTTTGAAAAACATAGTTTTAGCGGTGTAAATGCCTTGACAAAGAAGGAAAAGTGATATATAATTTATATATACGTGTAACTATGCACATTTTTAGAAAATTAACCATTTGGAGATGATTAAAATACTTAGCATGACAGGGTGCGGATACGCACGTGGCACCATTGATGACAGCATAATAACAGTGGAGCTTAAATCGGTAAATTCAAGATACCTTGACTTAAACGTCAAGCTTCCGAGAATGTATTCAAGATGCGAAGAAAAAATAAAGGCAGAGCTCAGTAAGTATGCTACAAGAGGAAAGATAGATATTTACCTTTCCTTTGAAGCACTTCCCGGAGCTGAGGATGCTTTTATTTCCATTGACGAAGCTTATCTTGAAAACTATTTAAGCTGTCTTAAAACACTTAATGAAAAGTATGGATTAAAGGATGACATTTCGGTAATGAGTGTTGCCCAGAACAGAGATGTTTTTACTACTGTAAAGAGTAAAGATTACACGGTGGAAGAGCTTTGGGAGAGAATTGAGCCGTGTATAACTGCAGCATTCAGTGATTTTCGCTCCATGAAAAAAGTGGAGGGTAAAAAATTGGGCGAAGATATTCTCAAAAAGCTTGATATAATCGGCTCATATGTGGATATAATCGAAAAGGAATCACCAAATATTGTAAAGGAATACTCAAAAAAGCTGCATGAACGCATTGAAGAAATGCTTGAGGGCAAGGAGTATGACCAGACAAGAGTGATTCAGGAGGTTGCAATTTTTGCTGACAGAGTTGCCATAGACGAAGAATTGGTAAGACTGAGAAGTCACCTTGCTCAGTTTACAAAAATTATATCGGAAGCAAATGATGAGCCGTGTGGAAGAAAGCTTGACTTTTTGCTTCAGGAAATAAACAGGGAAATTAATACAACAGGTTCTAAATGCAACAATGCGGATATAGCAAAAATTGTTGTAGATGCAAAGAGCGAGGTCGAG
>JAGBCG010000081.1 GCA_017938055.1 Clostridia bacterium | reverse complement strand
CTTATGCTCGGTAAGATAATGTGCTTTGTAACAGGCGGGAAAATCAATCCGCTTATTGGCTCAGCAGGTGTATCTGCCGTACCTATGGCGGCAAGAGTTGCACAGACAGTGGGACAGAAGGAAAATCCTTCTAACTTCCTTCTCATGCACGCAATGGGACCCAATGTTGCAGGTGTAATCGGTTCTGCGGTTGCCGCAGGTGTATTCCTTGCATCAATTCCTCACTAATTTAAGAAAGGAAAATTACGATGGCAGTTAAAATTATGGAAACAGCTCTGCGTGATTCGCATCAGTCCCTTGTTGCAACACGTATGACGACGGAAGAAATGCTTCCGATTCTTGATTCCCTTGACGATATAGGCTATTATGCCATGGAAGTATGGGGCGGAGCAACATTTGATGCTTGTCTCAGATTCCTTAATGAAGACCCTTGGAAAAGACTTCGTACAATCAGAAGCCATATAAAGAACTCAAAGCTTCAGATGCTCTTCAGAGGTCAGAACATTCTCGGTTACAGACATTACGCTGACGATGTAGTTGAATATTTCGTGCAGAAATCTATCGCAAATGGTATTGATATTATCAGAATTTTCGATGCTCTTAACGATGCCCGTAACCTTAAGACAGCTATTAACGCAACAAAGAAGGAAGGCGGTCATGTTCAGGCTGCATTCAGTTATACAACAGGTCCTTCCTATACAACAGAATACTATGTAAAGTATGCAAAACAACTTGAAGAAATGGGAGCAGATTCCATTTGTATAAAGGATATGGCAGGACTTCTCAAGCCTTATGATTCCTATGAGCTTGTTAAGGCTCTTAAGGAAAACGTAAAGATTCCTCTCCAGCTTCATACTCACTATACTGCAGGTCTTGCTTCCATGACAATTCTTAAGGCGGTGGAAGCGGGAGTGGATATCATCGACACAGCAATTTCTCCTCTTGCAATGGGAACTTCCCAGCCTCCAACAGAGCCTATTGTTGCAACTCTTGCTGGCACTCAGTATGATACAGGTCTTGACCTTGCAAAGCTTGATAAGGCATCCAAGCAGTTTGACGCACTTCGTGAAAAGTACCTTGCAAACGGACTTCTTGATCCTAAGGTTCTTAAGGTTGACGTTAACGCACTTCTTTATCAGGTTCCCGGCGGTATGCTCTCCAACCTTGTTTCTCAGCTTAAGAACGCAGGCAAGAGCGATAAACTTCTTGAAGTTCTTGAAGAAGTACCGAGAGTAAGAGCAGATGTTGGATATCCTCCTCTTGTAACACCTTCCAGCCAGATTGTAGGTACACAGGCGGTTATGAATGTAATCTCGGGTGAACGCTATAAGATGGTTACTAAGGAATTTAAGGGTCTTGTAAGAGGGGAATACGGTAAGACACCTATGCCTATTAATGAAGAAGTCAAGAAAAAGGTTATCGGTGATGAAAAGCCCATTACCTGCAGACCTGCTGATAACATTAAACCTGAGCTTGATAAGCTTAGAAGTGAATGTGCACAGTATATTACACAGGACGAGGACGTTCTTTCATATGCTCTGTTTGATCAGGTTGCAGTTAAGTTCTTTGAAAACAGAAAGCTTACAGATAACGGACTTGATGCAAATACAGATACCGAAAATAAGGTAACTACCGTTTAAAGTAAATAATTAAGGCTGTGATTGATGACGACACGTTTTTTCGATTACAGCCTTATTTGCCAAATATGCTTTTCCAGAAGGGCTTTTTTTCAATGGGCTGTTGGGGCGGAAGAATATATTCAGTTATTATTAAATCATCGCCTATTTTCTTGATGCAGTCCCATGGAAGAGTTATAATCCTGCGTTTGAAAAAGCTGAAGAAACCGCCGGGCAATTCAATGCTTACAGATATGATCTGAGCAGTGTCAACGTCAATGCAAAGGTCAACAATAAAACCAAGCCTTGTGCAGTCACAACAGCTTATGACTTCCTTTGAGCTAAGCTCATTAAAGGACATATTTCGCATATTAATTCCTCCTTTACAAGCATTATATGCATAATACCTGTTATCAATTACCCGTGGAGGCGTAGTGAATGAATACACCAGATAATGTAAATGAAAAGATATTTGAAACCGAGAATAAACAGCATGTCAATGTACTGCTGATATCTCTTTATCACGATAATGATATGGCATCAATGTGTGAGGAGTCACTTGAAGAACTAAAGCAGCTCGCTGAAACTTCAATAGGAGAGGATGCTGCAAATTCCAGGTTTTTCAAAATGATGCAGTGCCGACCTTCTCCTGATGCTGCTACATTTATAGGCTACGGAAAGGCTATTGAGGCAGGGAAGCTGTGTGCGGATAATGATGTTTCCTTAGTGGTGGTAGACAGTGAGTTGTCACCAAGTCAGATAAGAAATCTTGAAAATGAAATAAATAATTGCTTTGATGAAGAAAACAGAGGAAATATCAAGGTTATAGACCGAACTATGCTTATACTTGATATTTTCGCAAAGCATGCTGTAACGGGCGAGGGAAAACTGCAGGTTGAAATCGCACAGCTTAAATATACAGCACCAAGACTTACAGGTAATGGTATAAATATGTCAAGACAGGGCGGTACAAGCGGAAGTATTGGAGCAAGAGGCCCAGGTGAAACAAAGCTTGAAACCGATAGACGACATATTCAAAGTAAGCTTGAACAATACAACGGTACAATTGCTGTTG
>JAGBCG010000080.1 GCA_017938055.1 Clostridia bacterium | reverse complement strand
GTATGGCTTGGGCACAGCGACTTTTCAACTACTGCGAATACATATTCACATCTTGATGCGACGTCAAAAGGATTTTCACTTAGTGCGTTAGAAAAGGCTATAACATTCTAAACAAAAGAAATACGGGGTTTTGCCTAAACAAAACCCCGTGATTGGCGGAGAAGGTGGGATTCGAACCCACGTGCCGGAATTACCGACAAACTGATTTCGAGTCAGCCCCGTTATGACCGCTTCGATACTTCTCCCTATATATTTAACAGTTATCCAAAATAAGCAAATCTTTGGGAACTTTCTTTGGGAACTGCTAAAATCGCAAATATTCAGTTTTTCAAAAAATCAAGCTATACAGCGGATTTCGAGCACTTTTTGAAGAGGATATTTCCGAAAAGCTTACCTCATTTCGAGTCAGTTGCGTTATGACTTTATCTGTACTCAACATTTAATTCATCAGAGTAATATACTACTTCACAACAGCTTTTGTATTATATCAAAAAATAATACCTGTGTCAACATCATATTTGTTAACAATTAAGCATTATAAGCCCCGTATTAATTTTCCGTGTTAGGAAATACTGTATTCGGGGTGATTTTTTTTGGAAAAGCTGACCTTTGAAAATGCTGTGCAAACTGTTAAAAATGCTTTTGAACAATGTGCCGATTTTAACAGCAGGAATATCATTTACTGCGGCGGCAAAAAGGGTGTTCTGTTCAATATTGGAAGCTATACAGACAGAGGATATATTTCAGACAGCATTATGCTGCCTATTATAAGATTAAAAAAAATACCACAAACATCACAGGATGTCTTTGGAGTTATATGCTCAAGTGAGCTTATGACACTTACTGGAACTAAGGATGCCATTGATAAATTACTTCTTGGATTTGCTGTTCTTTTTCTTGAGTTGGAGCAGGGCTTTGAAATGTTCGGCTGCATGGTCAAAAGAACAGGGCAAAGAAGCGTGAATGAGCCTGACAGCGAAGTGGTTGTACGTGGTCCGAGAGAAGGCTTTATCGAAAACTCTGAGGATAATCTTGCTCTTTTACGCAAAAGGCTTAAAACCTCCGGCTTTAAATCCATCAGGCTGTCCGTAGGTGAATACACAAGTACAACCATATACATTTGCTATCTTGAAGAACTTGCTAATTCCGATACAGTAAACAGAATCAAAAGCTGTATTGAAAACATTAAAATTCCGTCTGTTTTGGATTCCGGATACATTGAGCACTACCTCAAAAAGAGCTCCCCCTCCCTTTTGCCTAACGTGGGAAACTCGGAAAAGCCCGATGTTGTTGCCGCAAAGCTACTTGAGGGAAGAGTTGGTATTATTTGCGAGGGCAGCCCCACTGTTCTTACTGCACCATATCTTTTTGTTGAAGCACTTCAATCAGCAGAAGACTATCTTAAAACGCCATATTATGCAACCTTTATGCGTGTTTTAAGGTTTCTCAGCGTTATTATTGCTTTATATCTGCCTGCGTTTTATCTTTCAACTGTCGAACACCACACCTCCGTATTACCCTACAAGCTATACAAAACGGTAATAGAGCTGCGTCAGGACGTTCCTTTCGGGGTGTTCGGTGAGCTTATGGTTATACTGATTATATTTGAGCTTATACGTGAGGTTGGCATCCGCATGCCAAGGGCTGTTGGCAGTGCGGTCGGAATCGTTGCTGGACTTATTCTTGGCGATGCTGCAATAAGTGCAGGACTTGCAAGTGCTCCTGTAATTATGGTTGCTTCCCTTACAGCAGTTTGCACCTTTATTGTTCCTCCTTTTATGAACAGCATGGTGCTTATAAGGTTTATTAACATTTTTTTAGCACGAATCTTTGGTTTTCCCGGAATTGTGCTTTCAATTTGTTTTATTCTTTCGGCTATCTGCAGAAAAGAGTCGTTTGGTGTTCCCTATTTTATGCCAATATCTCCAATAAAACCGCAAAGTCTTAACGATACGCTGACTGTACTTCCAAAGAAAGCCTTAAATCACGTCAAAAGCTCGTTATACAACAAAAATGAGGAGGATTAGATTGAAAAAGTTTATAATCACTATCCTTTTAATTATATTTTGCTCCGTTTTTCTTTGCTCTTGTTCATCAAATCACTCAAAAGACGTATATTTTATTCATGCCTGTGCTATAACAACGGAAAATGACGAAGCTTTATTATTGGCGGTTGCACAAAAGCAAACCTCAGGCAAGGACGAGGAATACTTTGTGGCAAAATCTTACGGAAAAAATGTCAAAGAAGCTGTAAAAAATTTATCCGACAAGTACAGTGAATGTTATTTTGCCACAAATGAGTTTTTCATTCTGCCTTATGACGAGAAGGACGGATTTTTTACACAGCTTTCCTACCTATGTGAAAGTCCGCTGTTACCGTCAACATCTCGAGTTGTTTTGGCAAAAAATGAGAATCTGCATAAAATTCTTGAAAGTATAAAAAAGGAAAGTGACATCAAAAAGCTTATAAAACGTACGAACAAGCAAGAGGTTTCATTTATTCATTTTCTTGCCTGCAAAATGTCAGAGCGTATGAACGTAACTCTACCTGTTCTTTCACTCGATGACAAAAATGAGCCTGAAATTACAGAAAAGAAAACAATTTTTGGTTTTGCCTCCAAGTCAAAAAAAGCTGAAAAGGAGAATTCTAATTGAAAGAATCATCAAAAAGAATCCAGTTTTATATATCACTTACGAGTTATTTCTTTCTGAGTTTTGCTATTTTCAATCCTGTATTCACTCAAAAAAACATCACTGTAAATTTATTTTTCTGCTTTTTGTCAGCCTCTCTTACCACCTTTTGTATATTCTTCTTATACTTAAAAAGTCCCTTTTCGATATCGGAAAGCAGTCTTTTTCACAAGCTTTTTTGTGTTATAGGCACTATAATTGCAGTATTTTCTGTACTTCTTTTGATGACTCAGGTAATCAAGGATACCTGCTATATTGCGGGAAAAGGTGTTAGCAAGCATTATTACATCATGCTTTCTCTTGCCGTTCTTGCGGTGAGTCTTTATCTTTGCTTTAACAGTGAAAAGGGAATGTACAGGTTTTGCTTCATGGCAGCAATTCCAGTTTTAGTTTTTATTTTTTCTGCTCTTCTTCCCTATTTTACCGTTAAAGGAATCATTTTTGACGTAAATGGTGTGCGTGACGCAAATGTTCGTTCTGCCATTATTCACGGCTGTATTTCGGGACTTTTTTTTGCTTTTGATTCATCGCTTTTTATATACTGCTTCAAGGATTGCTTTAAGGCGGATTTGGGCTTTGTTCGCTCAGGCGTTGCAAGTCTTATTTCAAGCTTTATATTATGGTGTATTTGCATAAGCGGTGTTTATCTGATTTTTGGAAAAAATCTTACCATGACACTAAACGACCCACTTTATGCCCTTACAAAATCCTTTCATGGTTTTGACATGACCGAAGCCTTATCTGCCCTGAGATTATTTGCTTTTATTATAAAAAGCTCTGTTTATTTATACTCATGTTCTCTTTGCATTAAAAAAGCATTTTTTCATTCATATAAACATGCCATGAAAACAATCCTACCCATTGTATTTGCTCTTATTCCGCTGATATATCTGCCATTTATTTTTGTTTCGCAAAAGGAATATGGCTCTCTTCAGGGTTTAATATACCCTTGCGTTATTATACTGTCACTTATTTTTACTTTTTTTATAATTCTTCGCAAAAAAGATTCTTAGCTACTGTATTCGACAGACTTTTTAACCAAATAATAGTATTCTTATATTACAAAAATTGAAGGAAGGAAAAAATTATGGAAATGACATCATTAAACAAGGACGGAAAAATGGTATGCTGTCTTTCGGGAGAAATCGACCACCATTCTTCAAGAAGTATTCGTGATGGTATAGACAGGCTCATTATTCAGAACAGACCAAAGGTTTTGGTGCTTGACTTATCAAGCATAGCGTTTATGGATTCATCGGGACTTGGACTTGTGCTTGGCAGATATCGCAAAATGAGAGAGTGCGGCGGTGAAATGTTTTTATGCAACACTAATGAACGCACCTTGAAAATTCTCAAAATGGCAGGTGTTGACAAAATAATAAAAAATATTGACTGCGACAAGGAGTTTATGCGAAATGAGTATAAAGACAACAGCAATGACAGCCAAACTCAAATTTAAGGAAAAAGGAGGGGACATCAAAATGAAAAAAAGCAGAGTTGTAAACAGTCTGAAAATACAGTTTCCCGCAAAAAGTGCAAACGAAGCATTTTCACGTGCTCTCATAAGCTCCTTTGCCGCTCAGCTTGACCCAACGGTAGAAGAACTATGCGACATAAAGACCGCCGTTTCTGAAGCCGTTACAAATTGCATTGTTCATGCTTACGATGACAGCGTTCCGGAAAAAAAGAAAATCATAAAAATGCACTGTTTTTACGATGAGAACAATTTACTCTCAGTAAAAATAACTGACAACGGACGCGGTATTGAGGATGTAAAAAAGGCAATGGAGCCGTTATACACCACAGGCGGAGAGGACAGAAGCGGTATGGGTTTTCCCATTATGCAAAGCTTTACTGACGAATTAAAGGTAAAGTCCGTTCTCTACAAAGGCACAACAGTTACCCTTAAAAAATACATAGGCAAAACAAACTATGACATTTGAAAGCTTAGAAAACAGTGAGCTTTTAGCAAAATACAAAAGTGGCAAGGATGAAGCAAAGGAGCTTCTTGTAAACAACAATATTGCATTGGTAAAAAGTATTGCAAAGCGTTATTCAAATCGCAATGTCACTTTTGAAGACCTTGTAGAGATTGGCACTATCGGTCTTTTAAAGGCTATTGACGGGTTTGATGAAAAGCTTGGATATGCTTTTTCAACCTATGCCTTTACCCTTATTTCAGGAGAAATAAAGAGGTATCTGAGGGATGACGGAATTGTAAAGGTATCGAGAAAGCTAAAGAAAAATGCCGCACTTGTTATGGCGGCCAAGGAAAAGTATTTATCAGATTACGGAAAAGAACCAAAAATCAGCATCTTGTGTCAGCTTTGCAATTTATCGTGCGAGGAGGTTACAGAATGTATAGATGCCTGTCTTCCAGTCCGTTCCATTTCCGAGCCATTATGCGACGGCAGTGACATGACCTTGGGTGATACTATTGCAAACGAGGACGAAATTTCAAATCTTATTGACAAAATTGCCCTTAACGAAGCACTAAAACAGCTTGATGAATTTGACAGTCAGGTAATTAGTCTGCGGTACTACAGGTGTCTTACGCAAACACAGGTATCCAAAATACTTGGAGTTTCACAGGTTACTGTTTCTCGAAGCGAAAAAAGGATAATTGAAAATCTTCGTCAAAAGCTCATAACTTAACAAAAAACGGAGGCTACAGCTTAAAAAACTGTCAGCCTCCAATATTTATTCAATTTATATGTGCAGTTTTTGACTTTTCATTTCCCTTTTAATTTTTCATGAATTGCCGTTGCTGCGTTCTTTCCCGCACCCATTGCAAGAATTACCGTTGCAGCACCCGTTACTGCATCTCCGCCTGCGTACACATTTTCACGGCTGGTAAGGCCTGTTTGCTCATCAGCTACAATTCCGCCCCAATCATATGTAGCAAGTCCGGCTGTTGTAGATTTAATAAGCGGATTTGGGGATGTTCCTATTGCCATAATCACACAGTCAACATCTATTACGTATTCGCTGTCGGGAATCACCACGGGTTTTCTTCTTCCCTTTTCATCAGGCTCTCCAAGGGTCATCTTTACGCATTTAATGCCAGACACAAAGCCGTTTCTTGTATCTTTTTTATCATCAGGGTTATTATATCCAAGTATTTCGGTTGGACTTGTAAGAAGCTTAAACTCTATTCCCTCCTGCATGGCATGCTCCACTTCCTCATGCCTTGCGGGCAGTTCTTCTAATGAACGACGGTAAACAATATAAACCTCATCTGCTCCAAGACGCATTGCACATCTTGCGGCATCCATTGCCACGTTTCCGCCTCCCACAACTGCAACCTTTTTCGCTTTCATCACCGGAGTATCACATTTTTCACGGTATGCTTTCATGAGATTTACTCTTGTGAGAAATTCATTTGCACTGTAGACGCCTTTTAGCTGTTCACCGGGAATATTCATAAATTTGGGAAGGCCGGCTCCTGAGCCTATAAATACAGCCTTAAAGCCATATTCGTCCACAAGCTCATCAACAGACAGTATTTTGCCTATAACCATGTTAGTTTCAATCTTTACACCAAGCTCCCTTAGTGTTTCAACTTCCTTTTCAACGATTTTTTTCGGAAGTCTGAATTCGGGAATTCCGTATACAAGTACGCCTCCAGCAACGTGCAAGGCTTCAAAAACCGTCACTTCGTATCCTTTTTTTGCCAAATCCCCCGCACATGTAAGACCCGCCGGGCCCGCTCCGATAACTGCCACCTTTATGCCGTTACTCTCAGGCTTTTTGACCTTACCCTTAAAGTTTGCATTATGGTAGTCTGCCACAAAGCGTTCAAGTCTTCCTATTGCTACAGGCTCTCCCTTTATGCCTCTTACACATTTACTCTCGCACTGGCTTTCCTGAGGGCAAACTCTGCCACAAACGGCAGGAAGTGAGCTTTGAAGTGTGATAACCTCATAAGCCTCCTCAAACTTTCCCTGTGCAACAAGTGCAATAAATTCCGGAATATGTATTTTTACCGGACAACCACCTATACACGGCTTATTTTTACAATTAAGGCATCTATTTGCCTCGTCTATTGCCTGCTCAGGTGTATATCCGAGGGCAACCTCATCAAAATTTCTCTTTCTAATTTCAGGATTCTGAGAAGGCATTTCGTTCTTCTTAAGCGACATATTTGCCATTTTTACTTTTCCTCCGCCTTCTTCAACAAATTACAGGTTTCTTCATATGCATGTCTTTCAAAATCTGCATACATTCTTCCTCTGTCTATCGCCTCGTCAAAGTCGATTTCATGTCCGTCAAATTCAGGTCCGTCAACACAGGCAAATTTCATCTTGCCGCCTACCGTCAGTCTGCAGCCTCCGCACATTCCCGTTCCGTCTATCATTATCGGGTTCATGCTTGCTACAGTTTTAATTCCGTACTCCTTTGTGAGAGCACACACAAACTTCATCATGATAAGAGGACCTATTGTTATAACCTCGTCATACTTATCGCCGATTTCTATAAGCTTTTTGAGTGCATCTGTAACAAGTCCTTTTTCTCCCGCACTTCCGTCATCACTCATAAGTACAGTTTTAGTGGTATTTGCACGGAACTCATCCTCAAGTATTACCAAATCTTTATTTCGAAATCCTATTATTGCATGCACCTCACAGCCAAGGCTATGAAGTTTTTTCGCAACGGGAAATGCTATTGCACATCCTACTCCACCACCTACAACCGCAACTTTTTTTAATCCCTCTGTTTTTGTTGCTTTACCCAAAGGTCCGACAAAATCACACAGAAAATCTCCAACATTCATTTTTCCAAGCTTTTCTGTTGTTGCCCCAACTTTTTGAAAGATTACTGTAACCGTTCCCTTTTCTCTGTCAAAATCGGCAACGGTAAGAGGTATTCTCTCTCCGCTTTCATCCGTTCTCAATATAACAAACTGTCCCGGCTCTGCTTTCTTTGCAATAAGTGGTGCTTTTACGTCTATAAGTGTAACTGTAGGATTCAGCTCTTTTTTTCTTATAATTTCAAACATTACGCATTTCTCCATATAAGTTTGTTTGTTGTTTAGTATACACCTTTTTACACTTAAAGTCAATATTTTTTTCAAATATTTGAGAGGACTTACAAGATTTTTCACAAAAAAATTGTACCTCAAAGTGCATTACCTTGAGGTACATATTTCATCAATTACTGCTGAGGATTCTGTGGCTGTACAGGCTGCTGATATTGAGGCTGCACAGGCTGCTGATACTGAGGCTGTACAGGCTGCTGATACTGAGGCTGTACAGGCTGCTGATACTGAGGCTGCACAGGCTGCTGATACTGAGGCTGTACAGGTTGCTGATACTGAGGCTGCATTGGCTGCTGATACTGTGGTTGCTGATACTGGTTTGCCATATCGTTAACACGATTGTATATCTTATTTGCAGCTTTTGGAGCGGGCTTTGGAAGTTTATAGAAAGCCGCTCTGTAAAGTCCCTGGAAAATAGGAAGGAACACGATAAGAGCAACTACGTATACAACAAGTATTGCTCCAAAAATACCTCCAATTATGGGTATTGCAGACAACAGACCAAGAATAAGTCCTACTATCAGGCTTCCTATGACAATCAGTGCACCGCAAACCAAGTCTGCAAGCCACATATGCAGAACCTTACCCTTTGTAAGCTTTACAGAAAGACGAAGTGCTTCTGTCGCTGTAACATCAGGCTGTGTCATGAGTATGTATGGAACAAATGCATATGAGTATTGTCTGTTAATAACAACAACACTTGCAAAAACGCCACAAGCTACTCCCAACAAAATACCGAAAATCACTCCGACAACGGGGTGTATTCCACCAAAAATAAGCGAAACAATCGCTATTACTACAATGGAACCTACAACTGTGCCAACACCCCAAATGATGTTCCACAAGTCTCTCCATGCCATACCGCCCGCTACTCTGAAGAAACGCTTTGTTCCCTCAAAAATCTGGTCGGAATTAACCTGTTTACCTTCAAGTCCATCAAGATAAACCTTTGACATTCCTGCTGTAAGCACGTATCCAAATGCAATTCCCACAACCGCTACCGGTACCGATACCAAGCTTGCAACACCGCTTATAAGCATAAAGAGCATTGAAAGCCCCCAAAGTCTTAACGGCTTCTTTGCAAGAACACCAAATGCTTGCTTAAATGCTTGTACAAACATATACAAATCTCCTTTAAATATTTTTTTGCTTTCGCTTAGATTATATTAACATATCGTTTCCAAAATGTCAACTATTTTTCGACATTTTTGTCTTTTTTTCTCCATGTTTTAGACAAATTCAAAGTACATTTTCCTTTTCAATTCACACACAAGCTATGTAGTTTTTATATAATAGTTTGCTTTATTATTTATGGTATTTTTCTCCTGCATTGATGGTAAATGCTCGGTAAATCTGTTCGCAAAGCATAACTGAAAAAAGTCCGTGTGCAAAGGTCATGGGTGAAAAAGACAAGCAAAGGTCACTTTCTTTTTTAACCTTTTCGGACAAGCCATGAGATGAGCCTACAATAAAAACAATTTCGCTTTTTCCCTCATTCATCACTTTTTCAAACAATCCCGCAAAGCCTTCACTTGACATTGATTTTCCCTCAACGCACATTGATATCTTATATGCACTTTTCGACATCAGCGGCAAAACTGTTCTCGACTCCTTTTCAAGTGCAGCATTAATTTCACTCTGAGTGGGATTATCAGGCAAGTTCTCCGGTTTTAGTACTTTTTCGTTGAACTTTGCATATTTACCTATTCTTTTTATGTATTCATCCATGCCTTTTCTGAAGTATTCATCTTTTTGCTGTCCAAAATACAAATATGTTATATTCAGCATATTTTTCTCCCATATTTTCATGAATAATCTAATGTGTTTTCCTTTAAGTAATAATTATATCACCTTAATCTGTAATTTTCAATACCCGAAAAAATCACACATACATATAAATTTTACAGCAACCTTTCATCATGTTTGTGCTTTTTATTTACCAATTTTTTAAGGGACTGTAGCAAAATTCGCAGATTGCAGAAAAAAGGGACGATGTGGGCATCGTCCCCTACAAATAATTGTACGTTTGTGTATGTTTGGGGTTGTAGCAAAACTTGTCGTAGTTGTTTTCGTTGCCTATCTGCCAGTAGTTTATGCCGAAAGGCTCTTTGTCTCCGTTTGAATTATGAGAGGCTCCATAATATGCGATTATTTTACTTTTTCGTAATAGTAATAGTTTATTTTAATATCGCCGTAATCCTCATCATTCTTATTTTCATTAACCTTGTATCTCAAATCACGTTTTGCATATTTTTCGCCGTAATCAAGAATAAGTATACCGTCTTTAGCCGAATACTTTCCTTCAGCCTCGCTACCATCGTCATCTATCCTTTTGAAGGTTCCGTTACCTTTGAAAATCCATTTGTCGTTCATGTTGCTTCTTTCGTTTTCCCACTCGCCAACAATTCTTCTGTCTATATCAGGGCTTGTAACTATTGACGAGTACGAGGCAACGCAAATAGCTCCAATTAAAATCAATACCACACATAATATTCGCTTCATGTTACACCTCTCCTCTCATTCGCATAATGTTGTTTTTGGCAATTATTGAATCAATTGCATTTTTGGCAGTTTCGGGATAAACAATATTTCCTATATTGTAATTTCTTCCGCTTTCGGTTAAAATCACAAGAAATGTACACGCACCTCCAAGAAATCGAGTATAAAAGCCAGGATTAGTTCTTGTTGGATTGCCTTTGAAGTCTATTTCGCAATTTTGAATTGTGCAAGACAGAATTTCAGAGTTGTATATTTCAAACTTTATTCCGTTTGCCATACCAACTATCTTATCTTCATAAATTTCCAGCCAGGTATTCATGGCAATTTTATTTTTTACATGTACCGCCAAGGTCCTGCTAAGAAAATCTATGCCCAACCAAATCGCCACAGCAATTATTAATATGACATCTAATAATTCAACATATCCTGACGTATAAAGCGAAAAACAACATAATGCTGTAAGTAAGCAAACTCCTGCCAGTATTGCTGACACAATTGCAGAACCAACAACATTGCCTCGAATTGAAGTAATAAGTTTTTTGTCCATTTTCAACACCTCCAAAATTTTTATTTTAAATCATGGACACGAATATAATAACACATTTGCATTCTTTTGTCAACATATGTATTCATAATTAGCGGAAAAATATTTTAGAATTAAAGCATTAATAATAAGGGGGTATCTGTGTGCTTGATTCTAAAAAAATAGGTGCGGTTATTCAAAAGTACAGAGAGGAAAAGGGATTGTCACAGGAGGTTGTTAGCGGACTTGCAGACATTGGCAGAACACATTTAAGTGCCATAGAAAGAGGCTTGAGAAAACCAACACTTGAAACTTTTTTCAAAGTCAGCGAGGCAATGGATATAAAGCCCAGTCTTCTTTTAGGCCTGATTGAAAAAGAGCTTGAGCAATAACATCGTGAGGTTGTAGCAAAACAAATTGTTACAACCTCAAATTTGTATAAATACTAATTTCTAATCGTCATTTTTCAACTCATTAACCAAGCAAAATTCATAGCCCTCATATTTTAGCCTTTTAATATATTCATCCAATATCAGCACGTTCGTTTCACTTGTAGGATGAAGCAGCAGCACACAGCCGTTATGAGTTCTTGACAGCAAAAGCTCAAGTGTTTTTTCGGGATTTTTTTGTGCTTTTTCGTCCCAGTCGGCATAGGCAAGGCTCCAGAACACTGTTGTATATCCGCATTTTGTGGCGTGTTTTAGCATTGCTTCATTAAACGCCCCTTCAGGTGGTCTGAAATACTCATCCATTTTATACCCCGTTTTTTCAAGAAACAATTTATCAAGCGGCTCTGTTTCCTTTACAAAGTATTCCATATCTACATGCTTTGACATGTTTTCGTGATGCACCGAATGATTTCCTACAATATGCCCCTCCTGTTTCATGCGTATACACAAATCGGTATTCTTTTCAACAAGATTCGGCAGGACAAAAAAAGTACCTTTCACTTCATTATCCTTTAAAATATCGAGAATTTTTTCTACATTTCCGTTTTCATATCCCGCATCAAATGTCAGATATATCTTCTTTTCATC
>JAGBCG010000079.1 GCA_017938055.1 Clostridia bacterium | reverse complement strand
TTGCTGTTAAAAAAGCAATAGAGCTGTCAGATATTTGCAAAAATGTAGCTGATAAATACAAGCACGCAACTGACGTTTTCTATATCGGCAGAGGACTTGACCACGCTCTTGCAATGGAAGCATCTTTAAAGCTTAAGGAGATTTCCTACATTCACTGCGAAGCATATGCTGCAGGAGAGCTCAAGCACGGTACAATATCACTCATAACAAAGGATGTGCCAGTTTTTACACTTGCAAACTATGATGGACTGTTTGAAAAAATGATAAGCAATATTAAAGAAGTTCGTGCAAGAGGAGCAAGTGTAATTCTGATATGCCGCGAAAAAGACAAGGACATGATTCCAGGTGGTCTTGCCGACGACATAATTCTTGTGCCTGAGCTTTCGGAGCTGTTTATGGCACTCCCCGTTTCCACAGTTACACAGCTTATCGCTTATCACACATCTGCCCTTTTGGGATGCGACGTTGATAAGCCCAGAAACCTTGCAAAATCAGTTACTGTAGAATAATTTTCTTTGTTGTTCTATTTACTCTCTGCACTACAAACATAGTGCGGGGAGTTTTTTGTTTGAGAAGCTTTTTATAGAAAAAGAGCCGTCGGCAATGACGGCTCAAATACTTTTTTAAGAAAAATTATTTGTTTTTAAGTAAATCTCTGATTTCTGTAAGAAGCTTTTCTTCAGCAGAGGGTTCAGGCTCGGGTGCAGCCTCCTCTTTCTTTTCTTCTTCCTCTTTTCTAAGACGGATTTTCTTTGCGGAGTTGAGTGCCTTTACAAACACAAAAACTGCAAGTGCTATGATAATAAAATCAATTATGAACTGGATAAAAAGACCGTATCTTACGGCATTTTCTGCAATTTCTGCACCTGTTACAGGATCAACACTTGCTTCTGTAAGCACCCATTTGAGATCGGAAACACTAACGTTTCCTGTAAGCATACCCACAAGAGGCATAATAATATCCGCCACGAGTGATTTTGTGATGTTTCCAAATGCTGTTGCTATAACAACACCGACTGCCATATCAACAACATTGCCTTTGTTGATAAATTCCTTAAATTCTTTAAAGAGCTTCATTGTAATTTCTCCTTTATATTATTTATTTATATTATAAACTTCAGGCTTGAGCACGCCAACATACGGAAGATTTCTGTATTCTTCGTTATAGTCAAGTCCGTAGCCAACAATAAATTCATCAGGAATGATAAAGCCCTGATAATCAATATGCACATCCTTTACGCGTCTGTCAGGCTTATTGAAAAGTGCACAAAGCTTTACGCTATGAGCGTTCATCTTGTTCTTAAGGTGGTCAAGAAGCCAGGAAAGCGTATTTCCTGTGTCAAGAATATCCTCAATAACAATTACGTTAAAGTTTGACAAATCTTCATAGTCAGGATTTGCTTTAAGTGATATTACTCCCCCTGATTCCGTACCGCTTCCGTAAGATGAAACCTTAATAAAGTCAATTTCTGCTCTTAAATTAAACTCTTTCATAAGGTCGGACATAAATACCACCGCACCTTTGAGCGTACCCATAATAAGCACCTTTTTATCTGAGTTTTTATAATCCTGTTCCATTTGCTTTGCTATTCTCTTTACTGCTCCTCTTATTTCTTCTTCAGAAACAAGAACCTTTGCTATATCATTTTCATAATTCATTTTATTTTTCTGTTCCTTCCCTTTCACATCTTTCTCGCTCAGCCTGACTCATTCTCAGATACACCGGCGAAATATCCTCTGCACTGACAGCACTTTGTGCATGCAAATATCCACACTTTGCTAAAGATATTCCACTTTGATACGTTCTGTCATAGCCACAAAAAGCAATTTTTGTCTTATCAAAGCCCTCAAATGATGAAAACAACTTATATGCCAAAGATGCTCCATCACCCACAAGGACAATGTCTTTGTCAATATATTTATTCATAAGCTCACCGAACAGCTCTTTGCAGTCAATGGCTCTGTCTTGGCAAAGTCTTGAAAGAGTGCCATCGCCATCAATTTCAAAAATTGCATTATAAAATTGCTCACGTCTTGCATCCATACAAGGACAAACAATAGTGCCGCTTTTACAGTTGTCAACATTATATGCAAGTGCTTCAAGAGCCGAAACAGACACGCACTTAATCTTATCACTGCCAAACGCAAGACCCTTGACTGTAGCTATTCCTATTCTAACGCCGGTAAATGAGCCGGGGCCAGAGCTAATTGCTATAATGTCAATATCATCAAGGGATATATTGGAATTTTTCAGGCAAAAATCTATCATCGGCAAAATGCTCTCGCTGTGAGTCATTGTACTATTAAGCTGCGAAGAGCATATCGGAAAAAGCTGTCCGTCCTTAATCGTGCACACCGAACTTGTCGCTGTTTTTGCCGTTGTATCAACTGATAAAATATACATTTATTCTTCTCTTTCAATTTCAGATTAAACTTTCCCACATATTTTAGCACGTTAAGCTAAAATTGTCAAATTATTGTTTATGCCTTAGACCCTCTTGAAAGGGTTATTCCTTGCAAAATATTTGTATCAAACGAGAAATTCAGCTCGTCTTGTTCTCTTTCACGCTTAAAGGCAAGCTTTATCATTTCATCAAGCAGCTGAGCAAAGCTCTTGCCTGTTGCTTCCCACAGGTAAAATGACAATGAACCGGGAATTGTGTTAAGCTCATTTACGTAAAGCTCACAAGTTACCGTGTTATACAAAAAGTCAACTCTTGTCACACCGCTGCAGCCAAGACACTGAAAAGCTGATTTTGCGTAATTACGAACTTTTTCTTCAAGCTCCTTTGAAATATCGGCGGGCAATTTTCTTTTCAGGTCTGCCATACCGCTGCTCGTTTTGCTTCCGGAAAGCTTAACACCGCCCGACTTTGCACCAAGCTTTGAATCCTTAGACCCACCGCTCAAATATTTATCTGCATAGCTGAGAATTTCATCGTTATTTATCGGCTCTTCGCAAACGGAGGTTTGTGCTTCGTATCTGTCACCCAAAACCGAGCAGTTTATTTCCTTAAGGTTTTCAACGGCATTTTCAATAAGTACAACATTTGAATATTCAAAGGCATATTCAAGAGCAATAACAAGTGCTTCTCTGTCCTTAGCTTTTTTTATACCTACACTTGAGCCAAGATTTACAGGCTTTACAATCACAGGATATTTTGTTGCTTCCTCGATTGTTTTTACTACTGCTTCTTCGTTGGCAGAATACTGCTTACAGTCTACTGTCACGCAGTCAAGCACCGGTATTCCCTTTGCTTTCATAATCAGCTTACTTGCTTCTTTATCCATACATACCGCACTTGAAAATACGTCACATCCCGCATAAGGTATTCCAAGGGAATGTAAAAATCCCTGTAATGTGCCGTCCTCCACATTTGTACCATGTACAACAGGAAGAGCAACCTCTATTGTATCAACGACGTTATTACCAAACTTTTTTGACGGATAGCGAACAAGGCTGAAGGAATTACCATCCTTAATAAGATTTACTCTTATGCTCTCAGAAATGAGTTTTTTTATGTCCTTATACGCTTCTATTTCTGAGACATTGCCGCCTGCATACATAATTCCGTCTTTACTGATATAGACAGGTACAGGATCATATTTCTCAAGGTCAAAGGCGTAAACCGCCTGAAGTCCCGATATAACAGAAACCTCATGTTCAACGCTTCTTCCTCCAAAAAACACCCCAACCTTTATTCTGTCTGACATAAATATATCTCCCTTTCAATGCTTTACAAAATAATCAATAATTGTCCGGCAGGTCATTTTCAAGAAGAACAAATTTTTTCCTGTCACTCTCAATTCCTCTTGCATATGCTACCGCATCCTGAACTTTGTCAAATCTTAAAAGCTTTTCTTTGTCAAAATCTGTTTTCATTACACCTTTATATACTTCGTCGGCAATACGTGAGCCAACAAGAAGAATGTAGTCACAGACCTCTGTGCAGTTCTTACCAAATTCTTCATTAAGCTCTTTTTGCTTTTGTCCAAGCTCTATCATGCCGGGTGTTACGATTATTTTTAAGCCATCAAAGCACTCCAGAACCTGCAGTGCTGCTTTTGTTCCACTGGGATTAGCATTAAAAGCATCGTCAATGATGGTAATATTTCCACCATCTATAATTTGTAGTCTGTGCTGTACCGTTTCAAGTCTTTTTACAGCAAGAACAACATCTTTTTCGTCAACACCCAAATCAAGTGCTATTGCAATACAACCCGCAAGATTCTGTACATTATGGCTTCCAAGAAGCTTTGTTGAGAAGTGAATATTTCTGCCGTTATATTCAATATCAAAATCAGTGCCTTTTGCTGAGAGAGTGATATTTTTTGCTATGCACATAGCCCCGGAGTTCTGCGAGCCAAAGCTTACAGCGTTATTCGAAACATTTACGCTTTTTATGTACTCGTTATCGTAATTAAGATATACCTTTGAGTCTTTAGGAACTGCGTCGTAAAGCTCGAATTTTGTCTTGATTACGTTGTCAATACTCTTAAAGCTTTCAAGGTGCTGAGGACCAACAGATGTGATAAGCCCCATATGTGGATGAACAATATCACATAGTTCTTTAATATCCCCGACGTTTTTTGCACCCATTTCACATATAAAAATCTCATGGCTGTTTTTAAGATGCTCTCTCACCGTCTTGACAACTCCCATTGGAGTGTTATAGCTTGCAGGCGTGATAAGCACATTA
>JAGBCG010000078.1 GCA_017938055.1 Clostridia bacterium | reverse complement strand
GATTATTCGAAAATAGAAATAAAGCGTCCGTATTCACAGATTGGCATATTAGAAAAATCGTTAAATTATCTTTCCGGAGAACTGAAAAAAGCGGAAAAGCAGCGGGAAGAGTTAGAACAGGTACGAAGAGATTTCTTTGCGAATGTTTCACATGAGCTTCGTACTCCTCTTACAAGTGTCAAGGGAGCTACCGAAACCATTATTGAAGACCCCGACATGCCTCAAAGCGTTAAAAACAGATTTTTACAAATAGTAATGAATGAATCGGACAGAATGACAAGAATTGTTCAGGACCTTCTTGTACTGTCACGTCTTGACAACAGAAGAATGAGCTGGAAGCCCACAAAGTTTGAGCTGCACAAATCTCTGCAAGGTATGTTCGATGCAATGGAAACAGAAGCAAAAGCACATTCTCATCAATTTACATACAAAAACTCCATTAAGGGCAATACACAAATTTTTGCCGACAAGGAAAGAATTGAGCAGGTAGTTACTAATGTTATAGGTAATGCTATAAAATATACTCCCGACGGAGGAAATGTACAGGTTTGTCTTGACAAAACAGTGGATGCAAGCTATAGAATTACTGTCAGCGACACAGGCGTTGGAATTCCTCAGGAAGACCTTGAACACTTATTTGAACGTTTTTATCGTGTGGATAAATCTCGCTCCACCAACGCAGGAGGAACAGGTCTTGGTCTTTCCATTGCAAAAGACATTATTGATGCACATAACGGCACAATCACCGTTGACAGTGTATTTGGAGAGGGTACAACAGTAAGCATTATTCTGCCTAAAGACACAAGAATTTCAAACAACGACTGATAATGTGGAGTTGTGTGTGTAACCTTTCAAAACAAAAAAGGTATTAACTTCAAAGAGAACTCAAATAACGACTTCTGTAAAGGAGGTGTATACTTGGAAGAATTTGAAAAGCTTTACAAAGAGTATTATTCCAGAGTATACGCCTTTTTATATAGGCTGTGCAAAAACCGTGAGCTAACTGAAGAAATGACTCAGGATACCTTTTACGAGCTATACAAAAGTTTGCATAAATACAACGGCTCATGTCAGCTGTTCACTTTTATTGCAGCCATAGCAAAAAACGTATACTACAAATATGTAAGAAAAAAGAAAATTGAGTGTATTGATATAGACTCGGTAGAGGAGCTTCAGGATTTGAGCGATACTCCGGAGGAAGCATGTCTGAGAAACCTTAAAAGCGTTAAAATACGCAAGGTTGTACAAATGCTTCCCCAAAATTACCGTGATGTTGTGCTTTTAAGAGTTTATGCGGATTTGACTTTCCCGGATATAGCAAATGTTCTGGGCATAAGCACTTCCTCCGCAAAGGTGATTTTTCACCGTGCAAAAAAAATACTTACAGAGGAGCTGTTTGACGAAAAATGACTTGCGAAATAATTATGGATTTAATTCCTATGTATGCAGACAGGTCTGCTTCGAGAGAAACATGTCTGCTTGTAGAAAAACACATTAAAAAATGTTCTTCCTGCAGAAGATTTCTGAATTCCTGTCTGAAAACCGAAAAAAAGGGCATGTTTAATCAAGCAGGGTTAGAAAAGCTCAGGGGAAATCTGAGGTCCTTTGAATGTGACATTCCGTCTGTGGATGCCGAATTTGCACGTCTTTCAAGCAAGCTTAAAAAAAGAAAGCTGCGTACTATAATTATTAGCTCGATAATTGCTGCAGGCATGCTTGCTTACATTGTTGCAGATATAGTAAATGCAGTTAAGCAAACATACAGAAAAATGAGGTAAAAAAATGACAGAATTCGTATACGACGTTAAAAACGTTTGCTCATTAAGAGAAATGATTGAAGGCTGTGCGGATGAATACGCAGGCAACACCGCTTTTGTACTCAAAGACAAAAACGGAGAATTGACGAATGTTACTTACAGCGAATTTTTCGCAGATATCAAGGCGTTTGCCACCTATCTTTGCTCAAAAGGTCTTGAAAACAAAAAAATCGCCGTAATAGGAAGAAACAGCTATGAGTGGGCGTTGACTTACTTTGCGATAATGTGCGGTGTGGGCATTGCTGTACCCATTGACAAAGAATTAAAAGCTCCAGAAGTAAACAACATACTCACTCTTTCGGGTGCGGATGCCTGTATTTATGCTCCTGAGATGGCAGAAAAAATCGAGAACTACGGCTTTGGCGGCTTTAAAATGTGCAAAACCGATATTGCAACTGCACTTGAGGAAGGAAACGCTCTTTTACAGAAGGGTGATACAAGCTATCAGAACCATAAGGTTGACCCATATGCAATGTCCGCCATTATTTACACCTCAGGCACAACAGGTGTGGCTAAAGGTGTAATGCTCAGCCAGTACAACATCTGTTCCGACATCGTTGCAACAAGAAAGGTTGTAAATATTCTGCCCTCTGACAGAACCTTAAGCGTTTTGCCTCTCCATCACACCTATGAGTGTACCCTCGGTCTTTGTGCCATTCTTTATTCCGGTGCAAGCATTTGCTATGCTTCAAGTCTGTTAAAGCTTTTACAGGAATTTAAGGAATATAAGCCTACTGTTTTCATGGCTGTACCTCAGCTGCTCAAAGCAATTCATTCGGGAATAATGAAAAAAATTGCTGCCGTAAAGGGAGGCAAAGCTCTCATTAATGTGGGTAAGACAATTACAACACTGTCGGGAAAATTCGCACCAAGCGTTGCTCCCAAGCTTTTCAAGAGCATACACGAGGCTTTCGGTGGAAGGCTGAGAATAATACTTGTGGGTGCTGCTCTTGTGGATGAAAGAATATTCAAGGACTTTGAAAAATTCGGCTTTGCCATCTATACAGGCTACGGTCTTACAGAAACAGCTCCTCTTTGCGTTATGCATAACGACTTTGACAGAAAGGCAGACACCATAGGTCTTCCGCTTAAAGGCGACAAGTGCAAAATCGTAAATCCCAATGCCGAGGGAATCGGCGAGCTTGCCGTTAAAGGTCCAAACGTAATGCTCGGTTATTACAACGACGAAAAGGCTACAAAAGAAGCCTTTGACGAAGAAGGCTATTTTCTCACAGGTGACCTTGTGTGCATAGATCCTCAGTCAGGTCACTATAAGATTGTGGGAAGAATCAAAAACATGATAGTTACATCAAATGGCAAGAAGATATTCCCTGAAGAAATTGAATTTCTTCTTGAAAAATGTCCCGCCGTTAAGGAATGTATGGCTTACGGAGATATGGACGAGTACGGCGAAACAAAGGTTGCCATTAAAATATTCCCCAATTTTGATGAGCTTGAAAAAGCAGGTATATCTAAGGAAAGCTCTGATTTTGAAGCTCAGATGACAGACTATTTCTTCAATTATATCAAAGAAAAAGTAAACAAAATCTCCCCGGCTATAAGGCCGTTCATAAAGTAACCATCCGCCACACCGAATTTGACAAAACCACCACGCAAAAAATTAAACGAGGCTCTGCCGAAAACCAAATTTAATACTCCCGCCCATATGCATCTGAGTGTACATGGGCGGTTTTTTGTTTTTAGTGCTAAAAAATTAAAAAAACAAGCACCATAAATAGTATGTC
>JAGBCG010000077.1 GCA_017938055.1 Clostridia bacterium | reverse complement strand
CCTAGGCACACACACGACACCGGCACCTCTCCCCTTTCATACAACGAGATAATTGAGCGTAATGCCTTGAAAATGCCTCAATTCAAGTCTGACCTATCTGAATACGAAATGTACATGAATCCTCAGAACAGAGATGAATATCTTGTGCTTATAAACGAGGACAATCCACTTTCAAGCGACTACATTCCGGACGATTTACATGATTTTATCTACACCAGAGGTGACCGTGCAAAGCAAAAAATGCGTCTTTATGCCGCAAAAGCTCTTGAAGCCATGTTCATAGAAATGAGAGCAAATGGTTACACGGACGTTTCGGTTACAAGTGCTTACAGAAGCTATGAATATCAGTCGCAGTTATTTAACAGCAGAGTTTCAGCCTTAGTTTCAGCCTACGGAGAAGCAGGTGCCAGAGCAAAAGTCAAGGAGGGCACAGCTGTTCCCGGTTCAAGTGAGCATCAGAGTGGACTTTGTGCTGACATGCACAATCTTTCTGCTGCAAGCGAGGCATTTGCTGCACAGGAGGTATACAGATGGCTATATGCAAACTGTGCCGAGTTTGGATTTATTTTAAGGTATCCAAAAAACAAAACCGACATCACCGGCATTATGTTTGAGCCATGGCATTACAGATATGTTGGCAGATACCACGCACGCAAAATCATGGAAAGCGGCGTCTGTCTTGAAGAATACATGGCTTCTCTTGGCAAATAAAGCAATGCAAACAAAACACGGCTATCCCAAAATTCCGGGACAGCCGTCTTTTTATATATAATACCTTATTTATCTTGTCGCATTTGCTCACATCAAAAACAATTTATGATAAATTTACTTTTTCTCCCTACAGTACATTATACAATTCTTTGATACGTTTTATAATCAAAGATACTTACTGAGAGTAAACTTTGCAAGTCTTATGTGCTTACGTTCAACTGTATACGACATTGCAAGCTCGCCGTCTTTATAATACTGTACAAATGGATAGAAACAGCTTGTATGCATTTTTGCCTGCAAAACTATTTCACTATTTTGGATATTATCTGTATCTATTTTAATTACGCCTATATACTCTCTGCTAATTGGTGCATGGAAAAGATATAGATTTCCCTGATAGAAAATAAAATCCGAACGGGACTGACAATCATTTACCTCAACAGCCGGCTCCCATGTACCGTTTTTCAAATCATAAGCTGTTAAAAATCCACACGGGTTGTTATCCTGCTGCCTTACAAAATAGTAAACCTTATCACCAAGTACATATGTAGCATTTTCCCATTTTGAATCATTGATAAAATCGGGTTGTGAAACATATTCCCATGTGATTAAATCCTTACTCTTAATAAGGCATGTAAAATCACCGCTATATGTTCCTGAATAATACCATTTTTCATTATTCTCTTCACGGCAGGATAATTTTTGCATAATTCCTATATCGGAATACATTTTCTTACATGGAATACCGTTTTCAGCTAATGCACTCTTTATTCCGCTTACAGAAAAATCATTTACTGTTTCTCCAACTTTAAAACGATTTACTTCGATTTTTCCAAGCTCCTTTTTCTTTGTATCAAAAGGACAATAGAAACGATAATAATTTTCCTCAGTGCGTGCTGTCCACATAACATATATTGTTGTTTCATCTTTTTGCATGAGTATTGTATCATACACCATATCTATTGTTTTTCCATCAACACAATCTCCGATTGTCTGCAAATCCACAAACGTTTTATTATCAATGTCATCAACCGGTGCATAAACAATTCGAGCTATCTGGAACTGAGGATTTTCATCGGGATTTTTTTCGTTTGCGTAATACGACATATACACTACATCGTCAATTACCACAAAAGTTGACACATGCACCATCTGGTCAGTGCTTTTTTCAAAGTCCGAAACAAACTTATCCGTAATTTCCTGTGCAAAGCAATCTCCCTTTTTTACAATTTCCTCGCTCACATCCGAAGTCAATGTTCTTTTTACATCAGCTATCGGTGCACCTGGAGTTATGATTAATTCTTTATTGGTGGAAATATCACCAGTAAATACATGGTTATTCATAGTTTTTCTCCTTATCTATTCAAATACTGTTATAGCAAACCATTTCTCTTAGCAAGCTACACAGCAGCAAGAATAATATTTTCATTGATATTTTAGATAGATTTACAATATTAAATATGGATTGAAAATGGTATTACTTCCCATCTAAATGAATTTGATCAAGCAATCATACAAAACATTTTCTGACACTTTAGTTCAAAATAATTAAAACACTCGAATTAATGAAAGGACCAATAAATGGTCCTTTCAAATCAATTTCTGCAAACAATTAGATATATTTATAATACTCTAATGTCTTCTTCAATCTGTCCATTGTTTCCTTAGGAAGCTCAGACAGTACGGGCTTACGGCAGTAACCACCATCAACGCCACGCAACTTCAAGCCCTCTTTAATGATCTGCAACCACAACACATCACCATTTGAATCTGCTTCAGAGAAAAGGTGCAGGTAAGGCCAGATTTTTTCTTCATGTGCTTTCATAGCCTCTACAGTCTTTCTTTCCTTTGCCAGCTTATATACTTCCGCATTTTCTGCAGGGAACAGGTTTCCTGTACCGCAAACCCATCCGTCTGACCAACATGTCAAGCATTCAACCGGGCATACATCATAGCCATAGAATAATCCAAAGTTGTCATCTGTTAAACGACGAAGATTCTGCTGGCGGTATACATCTGCCTGACGTTCTTTTATTGCATCGATGCAACCTTCATTATATAATTTTGCCATAAACTTATCGTTCATTAAAACAGTGGAATAATAGGGGTTATGATACATCATAACAGGAATGTTAATTGCATCATGTACTGCTTTGTAATGTCCAAACAATTCTTTTTCGTTAGGTCCCATATACCACGGAGTAACAGCCATAATACCGTCTGCTCCATCAGCTTCTGCAGCTTGAGACATTTCAACAACATCTTTTGTACGATACGCACCTGTTGATGCAACAACTGTAAGACCATTTGCATGACCTGCTTCAATATATGCCTTGTTTACTGCAATCTGCTCTTCTTTTTCAAGTGCAATCATTTCGCCGGTTGAACCGCTAGGAATAATGCCTGTTACGCCATTTTCTCCCAAAAACTTTGCAATTTCCTTAATTGCTGAAAAATTAATGGACTCGTCCTTGTTGAATGGTGTTACTACCGGAATTAAAATTCCTTCAAGTTTCTTTCTGCTCATCTTTCCTTACTCCTTAATGAATTTATTTTTATTTTGTTGAACAAAATAAACTTAAGTTAATCATGATGCCTCAAACTTCTTATTTTCAAGTGACAGATATGTATGTTTTTTTAATCAACATCATCTTGACAAACGCAAGGTTATTCTATATAATCATTATATTGCTATTTATCCGTGTTTTCAATGTAGTATATTGACTAAAATTAACATTATATTGACAAAGGTGATAGAATGATTGGGGTTCGACACGAAAAACATATAAATTCAATGGATGGTCTTCCTTTTTCCATCGGGGTTGATTTGGAACGCAGCAGGTACAATTTGAGCAAAGAACAAAACTGGCACGAAAATCTGGAAATTCAGTTTTTTACTGAAGGGTCAGGTACTGTTCTTCTAAACGGCAAAAAATACAATGTCTGCAAAGATAATATTGTTGTTGTAAATTCAAATATTCTTCATTATACTTCAACCGACAATCATTTAGTGTATACCTGCATCATAATCAGCAACGAATGGTGCAAAAAAATGAATATCAACTACAGCTCGCTATGCTTTTTTTCCCTAATAGAAAGTACGAAGCTAAAAAAGATTATTTCTGAGCTTATACGCATTTACTTAAATTCACAAGACATATTACGAACTGCAAAGCTTAACGAACTTCTTTTGCGTATTATGGTTGAGCTTATAGAAAATCATTGTGATTTAAACACCACGCCGCCTTTACAAAGTAAAGCCTTTGAAGCTGTCACTTCAACAATAGAATTTATTCATCAAAGCTTTCAGCAAAAAATTACCCTATCACAGATTTCAAAAGCTGTACTGATTGATAAATACTCCCTATGCCGTGAATTCAAAAAACATACCGGGCAAACAATCTTTGAGTATATTAATCAATATCGCTCTCTTAAAGCCATTGATTATCTGTCAGATGGCTTTACCGTAACCGAAACAGCCTCTTTATGCGGTTTTGAAAACCTTTCGTTTTTTACAAAAACATTCAAGCGTTACACAGGAAAAAATCCTTCATTTTTTAAGAAATAGCAAAAACAACAACCAAATTTACAAGTATATTACATACAAATTCAGTAGTGGGAGCCGCAAGGCTCCCTTGCTAATGTGCAAGTTTTAACCATAGGCTCCCACAACAAAATATATATTTTATTATTTTATAATTGTCCTATTCTGCTTGCACTGCACAACAGTGAGTACGCAGTGTACAAAGGTCTTCCAAAGTCCAGACGTTCTTCCTCAAGCTCGCATATTTTATCAATTTTACCTGAAAGATAATCCTCAAGTCTCATGATTGCCGTATCAACTCTCATTATTGCTCCTCCATATCGGATATCCAGAATTTCCCATCCGATAGGCTTATACTCATCGAAGAAATGCTTTCTATGTGCACGTCTAAGCTGTGACAGGTCCTCATAAAGCTCAGGCAATGTAACATCTTTTAAGTTCTGCAGAGCTTGTTTATCATTATTTCTATAAGCTGCTTCTAAAATAATACCGATTTCAGCTTTTGTTTTGAGAACTCTTGCAACCTTTGAATAAAATTCAAACATTATTTTATGTTCTTCATATTTTTCTGCAAGCTCGCTCATTTCTTTTTCCAACTCTGCATAGTGATCATGGAACTTACCTGTCATCAGGTTCTTATCACAAAGTCCCAACAGAACATCCTGCCACATACATACTCTGGATATTGAAAGATTATCCGGATTACTGTCAGTATATCCGGGTATACTGTCAAACTTATCAATCTTTGTATAATCCTCATAATCCATGCACACCGCATTTTTGAATCTCCTTGCCACATGCTCTATGTCGGGTTTTTCAATATATGCGTGTTCTGCAAAGTAGCAAAGTCCGGGGAGTATTGAAAAGTTGGAGCTTTCTCTGTGGTCATCACCCCATATTGTTGCAAAAACGTCTTTTATTCCCTCTTTTTTACATGTGGTAAGAGCAGCATTTGTAGTACTGATTGTTTTTGTTAAATGAGTTCCATAAGTACCACCGCATCTTACGAAACCTGCAAAAACTGTACCTTCCTTCAGATATTTATGCTGGTTAATCATCATTTCATAGTGCTCAGGCTCATCATAATAATAATCCCAGTAAACCAGCTTCATGTTTTCAGGTATGCTCTCTCTGTCTTTTTCATCAAACTCAACTCTGTCATAATATACATCTCTTTTGGACTTAGCTCTGAAATACATATCTGACCACATCATTGGTTCCATGTTATATTTTTTACAGATTTCACTAACTTTTGATACGTGATATCTCATTATTTCTGTCTGAGTATGATAGCCGTTCTTTTGCAGATACTTTCCACGTCCCAAATCCCATGCTTCATCCAAGCCTACGTGTATTCTTCTGCTTCTGAAATTCTTGGAAAACTGGCTTATTATTTTTTCTATAAGCTCATATACTTTTTCATTTCCAACCTCAAGTACGGATGAAGTATCGGAAATTTCTGCATAAATTGGCTTTTTTATTGCATCTGTAAGATGTCCAAGAGTTTGTACGCAAGGAACAAGCTCAACACCCAAGCCATATGCATAATCGTCTATTTCTCTAAAATCGCTCTGTGAGTATCTGGGTCTCATATTTCCCCAATAAGGCTCACCCTCAAGCTCATAACAATCCTCACAATAGAGCATCATCATATTATAGCCCATTCCTACAAGGTACAGAAGCATCTTTTTGACACTGTCAACAGTCATAAGAGAGCTTGCCTGTGAAACATCAAACATTGTACCACAGGTTTCAAAATAGCTCTTTTCTTCATAAACAAAGCTATCTTCACCTACACGTTCCTTTAAGTGAGTAAGACATCTGAAAATCTGATATTCCTTTGTCACATAGAAACATACCTTATTTGCGTTCTTAGTAATTTTGATATTATTATCCTCTGACGGCAAAATTGTTATTTCCACTCCGCCCTGTTCGTTAAGTATTGAATGTCTTTTCATAAAATCCGACATTCCAACCTCATACCGCTTATCAATATTGGTAAAAACAGCTTTCATAATTAAACATCCTTTCAAAATTGGTTACTATAGTCGTACTACAAAATAAAACGCTATTTCATACTACAAATATATTATATCAAAACGACTATACCTATTATATGTATAATACTATCAACAATTAGCACAAT
>JAGBCG010000003.1 GCA_017938055.1 Clostridia bacterium | reverse complement strand
TATGGTAAAAAGTGATAACAAGAACAGGTTATAACGATTTGAAAAAATTAAGGTTTATGTCCGATTCTTATAAAGTATATAAAAATAATCCCGATGTAATAACCGGGATTAGATAATAACATGTAAAAATGTTGTAAAAACTTAAATACGTCAAAGAATTTTGTTGGTGATAAGAAAAGCTTCAAGCTTTTTGCTGTCGCCGTCAAAAAGATAAGTGGAAAGACCTGCTTTTTTTGCACCGTCAATGTTTATCTGGCTGTCATCTATAAAAATACTTTCTTCTGCTTTGATGTCACACTGTTCAAAAAGATGATTAAAAATTTCAAGTGATGGCTTGGTATACCCGCATACAGCTGAAAAAATACATTTTTCAAAATATGAGAGAATGGAAATGTCACCACTTTTTTCTGCAAAGTTTTTGCTTATGTTGGAAAGCAAAAACAGCCGTATGCCATTGCTTTTCAGCTTTTGTAAAAGCTCTCTCATGCCACAAATTTCAGGCAAATTGTATACCCAGTTGTTGTAGATATCTTCTGCAGCCTTGTGAAGACGTAAGGGCAATCTTTTGCAGCTTTCTTCAATAACTTGCTTGTCGCTGATAGTTCCCTCATCAAGCCTGTCCCAGTACAGTCTGTCAAAAAGCACCTTTGAAACAAGCTCTATATCATCCTTGTCATCAATAAATCTTGAAGTCATGTATTCAGGCTCAAACTGTACAAGCACCTTTCCAAAATCAAATATTACGTTTTTTATCATGGCTTGCTCCGTTAATTTATAGCTTTATCTTTCCATTTTCCTCTTGCATAGAAAATTGACGTAAGAACGGCACCCATTATCCACGTTATTAAGAGGGAAATCTGTATACATTCCTTTTGACCGTAGGGGAGAGCAGAGGTTCTTGTAAAATATGAAATACCATAAGCTATAGGTATTCTTACTAAAATGGTAGTGATTAGAGAAATCCACATGGGAGTTACCGTGTCACCGGCACCTCTCATAATACCCGAAAGACTTTGAGTTACAGCCATTGCAATATAGCCTACAGCCAGAATCTTCATAAGGTTGTAGCTCATGTCAATAACTTCAGGTGCATCATTGCTGAAAAGACCCATAATTTGCTTGCCTGAAAGAAGAATGACTAATGTCAACAGTGCGGAACAGCCAACTGCCATAAGAGTTCCGTGTTTTGCACCCTTAGGAATTCTGTCGTATTTTCCTGCACCCACGTTTTGTCCGGCATATGTAGTAAGTGCCGTACCAAAAGAAAAGTTTGGCATCATGGCAAAGCCGTCAACACGCATGACAATTACGTTTGCAGCAACAAACATGTCACCAAAGCTGTTTGTAAGTCTTTGTACAACAAGCATTGCTGAGGAGAAAATCATCTGGGTAAGTCCGGAGGGAAGACCGAGCTTTATAATTGTTTTGACGTATTTTGCTCTTGGTCTGAGATACTTTAGTTTAAAATCAAAGCAATCCGTCATTCTTGATAATTTCCAAAGACAAAGTGCCGAGGAAATAAGCTGTGCTATTACCGTTGCAAGAGCGACACCGCCAACTTCCATTTTTCTAACGAGTATCAGGTCAAGTATAATGTTTATAACTGTTGCAATAAGCAAATATAAAAGTGCTGAAAACGAATCACCAAGACCCCTTATAATACCGCTTAAAATGTTGTAGAATGCCATGCCCGCAACACCTACAAGAGATATAAACAGATAGTCGTAGCACCAGTCTATTGTAGACTGGGGCGTTTTCAATGCCACAAGAATAGGCCTGATAAAAGGAGTCATTATAAGAATGAGTGCTACAATACTGATAATTGTAATGGTAATACAGTTACCGATTGTCTGAGAGAGGTCTTCTCGCCTTTTTGCACCGAAATACTGAGACACCATGATGCTTGCACCTGCTGATATACCGATAAAAAGAACGAGCAGCATGTTGAGAATGGGCATTGCACTGCCAATAGCTGAAAGACCTGTAACACCAAGACCTTCAGTGTTACCAACGATGATGCTGTCCACGGTGCTGTAAAGCTGTTGTGCAATGTTGCCTATAAGCATGGGAATTGTAAAAATAACAATACTTTTCCATGGTGGGCCTATTGTCATGTCAGTAGGTGAAAAAAGCTTTTTAAACATAAAATCTCCTTAGTTTCTTCAATGGTCGCAAAAAAAGTCAAACGTATAACAAGTGACATTATATATCAAAACCTCTGTAATTTCTACAGTATTTCTTTACTTATTTTTGGATAAATAAAAAACGAAAATAATGCCGAGGCTTTATATGTAAAAAGCCCATGATTATGGAAAATGGAACAATATTTGTTGCACTATTCTGCCTATTAAGCACAAAACTAATAAAAGCCGTCTTACAAGTCACATACTCATAAATTTATTCTTCAGGACAACATATCATACATGGTTTATAGCCATCATTGATAGCATCGCTTTGTTTAATTTCAGTAGAAGTGCTTTTATTTTTGATAATAATGCAGTGCCTTCGATGATATTTTCTTCCGGTTGGTGTTATATAATATGTACTTTCAGAAATCAATCGGTTTGAAGAATCGTTTGTTACAGGGCTTGTTGCAGGAATGGACGGACTATTAACAATAAATGCAAATACTAAAACGCAAGCTGCTAATGTCAATATAGCAGCTAACATTTTCCATCTTCTTGATATAAAAACATATATTTGAAAGAAAAAGCCGGGATTATTGACATGAAAGGAAAATTGATTTGCAAACTCCTCTCTCTTAATTCTGGAGCTTTGGGGATTGTTATTCTTAAAATCAGGGTCACAGATATGTCCAAGCTCATGACGTAAAAGAGAACACTTGTCCTCGTCAGAAATCTCCGAATTTATAAATACAAACTTCAGGTTGTTACACAAATATAAGAAAGAGTCGTTTTGCTCAATTTCATTTTCAATACGTAGTTTTTTTATAAGCTCTAAAACCGGTCCTGAGTTGGCATGCTTTTTGTACTCAATAATTGTAAACTGATTTGATTCAATAATGCGTTGCAGATTAGTGTAATTATTCAATGAGTAAAGCTTATGTTTAATTAGTTCTTTAAAAGCTATATGCTTTGGTGAGTTATTAGTCATGGTTATCCTTTTT
>JAGBCG010000002.1 GCA_017938055.1 Clostridia bacterium | reverse complement strand
CCCGGAAGATGTGCCCCTGTTATGTCCAAGGACGGAGAAAGACTTATGGTTCTCGGTCAGCTTCATCCCACCGTTCAGGCAAATTACGGTCTTGACATTGAGGGTTATGTAATTGTTTGCGACACAGAGCTTCTTATGAGCATAGAAAACTTCGATAAGCATTATAAGGCTCTGCCTAAATTCCCCTCATCTGAGCGTGACCTTGCGTTTGTCTGCGATAAGAGCGTTACAAGCGGCGAGATTAAAAAGGCTATTAAGAAGTATGCAGGAAAGCTCCTTGAAAGCGTTGAAGTGTTCGATATATTTGAGGATGATGAAAAAGTAGGCGTTGGTAAAAAGTCAATGGCTTATAACCTTGTTCTCAGAAGCGGCGAAAAGACACTTTCCGTTGAGGATTGTGACAAGGCGGTTGCAAAGATTCTCAAGGGTCTTGAATTTGACCTTGGTGCGACCTTAAGAGGTTAGTTTGTGTGTGACCAAAGGCTTGTTGCTTTTTGGGACTTGCCCTGTTTATTAAAAAAACAGGGGTAAAGAAAATTGATGCTTAAAATGAGATTCCCGTGAGGCTTATAATCTTCACGGGAGTTTTTTGCCTAATAATACTGCCATAATAATTCATTTATTTACAAAAAGTGGTTGATAGTGGCAATAAGTGATGATATACTTGAAAAGTAACGCATCTTAAATGGCGGGTGTTTTGTATTGGAAGGAAGGATAAAGGTGAAAAGCATACTTGCTTATTCGTTCAAACGTTCACAGCCGGTAATGTACGGGTACTTGTTTCTGGGAATTACATTTGGTATTCTCTTAAAGGAAGCAGGCTACGGTGCATTCTGGGCGGCATTGTCCAGCATTTTTATTTATGCAGGCTCGGGACAGTTTTTAATGTGTGAATTTATCAGAGAAAATGTTCCTCTTTATACCTGCGGTATTATGACAATCCTTCTCAACAGCCGTCACATATTTTACGGACTGAGCTTTTTAACGCGTTTCAATGTCCTTGGAAAACTGAGGGTTATACCAATACTTGAACTGACTGACGAAACATATTCTGTACTGTGCTTTACGGAAAAGGATAATGCACATAGGCTTACGATGCTGTTTATATCTATATTTGACCATTTATACTGGATTATAGGCTCAGTTTTAGGTTCACTTATAGGAGAGCTTCCCATAGATTTTACAGGCGTTGATTTTTCCATGACGGCACTGTTTGTGGTGCTGTTTGTTGAACAGTGGAAAAGCTGTTCCTATAAACTTCCCGCAATTACAGGAATTCTGTCCTCAGCACTGTTTCTTGTGTTGCTTGGACCGGATAACTTTATTTTTCCGTCTCTTGTACTGTCGAGTGTAGTGCTTGTATTTACCAAAGGTATTTATGAAAAAAGGTATGCTAATCAGAGGGAGGCGGTAAGTGGTGAATGAATACATAAGACTTGCCCTTGTCATAGGAGTGTGTGCCGTTTGCACAATGTTGACACGGGCAATCCCGTTTTTGATTTTCAGAGACAGCGAAAAAGTCCCCAAAACTGTGCTGTATCTTGGAAAGGTGTTGCCACCCGCGGTTATAGCTACTCTTGTGATTTTTGCATTGAGAAACACGGATTTCCTCACCGGCTCACACGGACTTGCTGAAATTATAGGTGTGCTTACAGCAGGAATATTGCATTGGTTTTTAAAAAACAGCCTTATAAGCATTGGTGTGGCGACGGTTTTGTATATGGTACTGCTGCACATTATTTAATTGATATATTTGCACCTGTTTCTAAAAGGAAATGGGTGATTTTTTTATGTAAAAAGGAGGTGTAGCAAAATTTGCAAATTGCACAAAAAACGGGACGGTGCATATCAGTCATCGTCCCCTACGAATAATTGTGCATTTGTGTATGTTCGAGGTTGTAACAAATCATTTTGCTACAACCCCTTAAATGTAACATTCGGTTAAATTTCTACATTTGCCAAAGCTTCGTCAACCTTTGAAGGATCCTTTCCGCCTGCACTTGCAGAATCGGGACGACCGCCGCCGCCTCCGCCGCAGAGTGTTGCCGCAACTTTTACAATCTTGCCTGCATTTGCACCGTTCTTTACTGCGTTTTTGCCGCATACTGCAAGAAATAGTACCTTGCCGTCCAGAACAGAAGCAAGAAGTGCTACTGCATTTTCGTCTTTTTCCTTAATAACGTCGCCCGCAACTCTCAGCTCGTCACCTGTCATGCCGTCAAGTCGTGCAGTAATAAGATTAAATTCTCCGACTTTCTTTGCGTTGTCCGTAAGATTTGCTGTTTTCATGGCGGCAAGCTGGCTGTTCATCTGCTCAAGCTTTGAACGTAATTCCTTGATTTCGTTTTCAGCCTGAACTGCCTTTGTGGCAACATCATTTACATTTCCTGTCTTGAGTGCCTTTGCAGTGTCTTCAAGCAGCTTTTTGTCGTTGTAGATGTATTGAAGAACGTTTTTACCTGTAACAGCTTCAATTCTTCTTACGCCTGCTGCAACGGAGCTTTCAGCTACAATCTTGAAAAGACCTGCCTTTGCAGTGTTGTCAAGGTGTGTACCTCCACAAAGCTCTGCAGAAACATCACCCATCTTAACAAGTCTTACAACCTTGCCGTACTTTTCGCCAAAGAGTGCCATAGCACCCTCTTTTTTAGCTGTTTCCATGTCTGTTTCAAGAGTAGTAACCACATTTCCAGCAAGGATGTATTCGTTAACAAGTGCTTCAACCTTGAGAATTTCTTCTGCAGTCATAGCCTGGAAGTGAGAAAAGTCAAATCTTGCTCTTTCTTCGTCAACATATGAGCCTGCCTGCTCAACGTGTTCGCCGAGAACTTTACGCAGGGCACTCTGAAGAAGGTGAACTGACGAGTGGTTTCTCTTTATTGCTTCACGTCTGTCTGCATCGACAGTAAGTGTAACCTTGTCGCCAACCTTAATAACGGCGTTGTCAGAAAGCTCACATATGTGCTGATACTTGCCATCGGATTTCTTTGTGTCAACAACGTTAACCGTAACATCGCCGATAACTGCCGTACCTGTGTCGCCAACCTGACCGCCGCCTTCGCCGTAGAAGGGTGTTTTATCGCATACAAGAGTAAATTCACCCTCGCTTACTTCATCCACTCTTACTCCGTCAACGACGATTGCGAGAATTTTTGCAGTTGCTCCTGTGTTTGTATAGCCTACAAATTCGGTTTCGTTAATGTCACCAAGAACGTCGGCACTTGCAGCAGACCATCCGCCGCCTGCTTTTCTGTTTTCTCTTGCTCTTACCTTTTGCTCTGTCATAAGAGCCGCAAAAGCTTCTTCGTCAACGGTTACTCCCTTTTCTTCAACGATTTCCTTCGTTAAATCAACGGGGAATCCAAAGGTGTCATAAAGCTTGAAGGCATCTTCGCCTGAAAGAACCTTTGCACCTGTCTTTTCAAGATTTTCCAGCATGCCCGAGAGAATTGAAAGACCAGTGTCGATTGTTGCATCAAAGCGTTCTTCCTCAATACTGATAATCTTCTTGACATAGTCAGCCTTTTCACGAAGCTCGGGATACGCACCCTCATTTTCCTGAATTACGATTTCGCAGAGCTTGGATAGGAATGCTCCCTCAATGCCAAGCAGTCTTCCGTGACGAGCTGCACGTCTTAAAAGTCTTCTGAGTACATAGCCTCTGCCTTCGTTTGAAGGCATAACGCCGTCACAAATCATAAAGGAGGTGCTTCTGATGTGGTCTGTAATAATACGGATAGAAATATCGTTCTTTGCATCCTCTCCGTACTTTTTGCCGCAGTATTCACATACGGTATCAAGAATTCTTCTCACTGTGTCAACTT
>JAGBCG010000076.1 GCA_017938055.1 Clostridia bacterium | reverse complement strand
TATCCACTACCTTAAATGCAGTATTCTCATCAAAATCAATGGGATAAACCTTAAATTCCCAGTTTACTAGTACATTCGTATCTTTAATAAGTTCCAAAAACTCTCTTACCGTTGGTATTTCACACTTTACAGGCTTAGTAACGGTACATCCTGCATCAAGTTTTTTAATTTCCGAAAGAGTCATTTCATCAATGTTTTTGTCTGTACCGGTTGTGCGAAGTGCACTTCTGTCGTGTATTAACACAAGCTCGCCGTCTTTGCTCATCCGAATATCGGTTTCAATCATATCAACACCAATATTTACTGCCGATTCAAATGCCGGCATAGTATTTTCAGGAAAATTGAATTTATCTCCCCTGTGTGCTGCCAAAATAATTCTTGAACCATTCATATTAAATAGCCTCCGTAAAATACGCATTTGTATTTGCGTGGTTTCCGTTAATATCTTTAACTGTAATTCTGAAATATTCACACTCACAATTTAAGTCAAAAACAGCTTCAGTAATGAATTTGCCATCCTCTTGCCATATACATTTTGAAAATCTGCGGTCGGTAGTCAAACTAATCATAACTGCATCCGAACATTTTATGTGAACTTTGTTATCTTCTACATATAATTCATAAATTTCCGGTCCGGTAGATGAATAAAAATCTCCGTTGAAAAGAGCCTCTGTTATAGCTTCATATTTAAGTTTTTTCGCCTTTATCATAACAAAGCCACCGCAAGAATCGGGGCGACTTTTGTTATGGTTATCGTCTGCCGCTACTGCAAAAATTTTCTTTCCGGATTTTAAAATATCGTCATATATACCCGGAGCATATGACTGATATCCTAAAAGCTCACAACTGTAATTGAATATTTCCAAAGCGTGCATACCATCATAATTTATGTATTGCTCATAGTTTTCCAAAGACCAGGAAGGGTGGTTATACGTTATAAAAAATCCCTTATCCCGACAGATTTTCATCATTTTACTTATGCCATCGTGAGAATATTCCCGTACAAAATCACTTGTTTTTTCATCAATTTTAACTTTGTCCTTGTTTTTGGCAACATTTCCAATATATGCATATTCTTCGTTCCAACACGTCTGTTTAACTATATCCGGCGTGCCGGCTATAATACATATATGGCATTTTTTCTCATTTGGCACACCGGGATATTTGTTGTTTCCGTTAAATTGAGCTTCAAAGCCTGATAAAGCAACAAAGCTGTCATCGGTAAGCTCATTATGTGGAATAAATATATCATGATCAGTATATGCCAGAACAGAGTAACCGTGTGCTTTGTATAGTTCCTTCAGTTCCTTTGGGCTGAGAACTCCGTCACTTAAATTGGAATGACAGTGTAAATTTGCCTTGTAGAAATTTCCTTCATTTGGTAATAAATACTTTTTCATTTTTGACTCCGGTTGATTATATATTTTTTATGGCTCTTTTAAGTCGCATAAGTGTTAATCTGTTGCGTACAAGTGGTGAATATTCCATAAGAGCATCAAGCTTTTCCTCCGAAACATCAATATCACCAAGCTTAGACTTTACGTCAAGTATTTCATATTTTGCAATTAATTCTTTGTATGTGGGAACGGTATCTATGATATTACGGATTTTATCCCATTTTTCCTCTATAAGCTTTGCAGTTATACCCAAGGCACAGTCATCTGAATTTTCTGCAACTATAGCACCGTTTAATTTTTCTCCAAACATATCTTTAATATAATCAGAGCTTGGCTGATGGTAATCATTCCATTTTAAATTGCTGTCTTTAAGTCGGTGATATTCCCGGCAGGCAATTAATGTACCAACCCCAACTTTTTCCCCGTGCAATGCGTCAGATTTTACACCCAAACCCTCGGGTTGCATTTCTATTAAATGAGAAATGTGATGTTCTGCACCTGAAGCACAACGTGAATTGCCAAGCATCTGCATTGCAAGTCCTGACATTAAAAGCCCGTATATAAGGTTTTCATAAGCAGTTATATCACCGTCTTTTATTGCTTCTGCACTTTCTGTGACAGCCTTTGTTGCATCCATAGTCATATTGTGTATGGTATCGCAAAAATATTCATTTGTCAATGTATGTGCTACTTTCCAGTCTGCTAAGGCTATAAATTTTCCAATCATATCTCCAAAACCAGAGTTTGTGAGGAACATAGGGGCTTTTGATATAATGCTAAGGTCTGCTATAACAATTTTGGGAGCAACGGCTTCAAATGTCTTTTTAAAACCGTCCCAGGTCATTGCGGCAACTGAAGAACAAAAACCGTCTACACTTGCGGCAGTGGGACAGGATACAAAGGATATACCTTTTTCATGAGCACAATAACGTGTTATATCGTGAATTGTCCCCGAACCTATTGCAATTAAATAATCACAGTTTTCCGGCATAAGTTCCTTTGCCAAAGCTACTCCGTGATTGTCTGCGTGAAGATTTTCAGGTGGAAGAATAATTTCCTTATCTACTTTTGGGTGAATTTGCTTTGTGGCATTATACGTATTTTCATCATATATTGCAACGGAATGTCCTTTTAGCCCGCATTTTTCGATATATTTATCAATATTTACCAGGCAACCGACTTCAATTATGCAAAACTCTGTTGTCATTTTATGTTCATGTCCGCAAGCGCATTTACCGTTATATTTTTTGCTGTCTATTATCATTATTTATACTCCTTCTGTCCATAATAGGCATTTTTTCCGTGTTTTCTCAGATAGTGCTTATCAAGCAATTCTTTTTGGAATATCATATTGGACTTCATCATAATAGTGTGCCATGCCATCATTGCAACCTCTTCTAAAATAATTGCGTTTTTCACAGAATCTTTCGCATCCTTTCCCCAGGTAAAAGGCCCGTGAGAATATACAAGTGCCCCCGGGATGTTGTTTATAGTCTCATTCGTGAAAAGTTCTGCAATAACCTTGCCGGTTTCAAGTTCATATTCTCCTGTTATCTCGGCGGTGGTCAGCATGCGCGTGCAAGGTACATCACCGTAAAACGCATCAGCATGAGTTGTACCAAGAACAGGAATGTCCATTCCGCATTGCGAGAAAATTGTTGCCCATCTTGAGTGGGTATGAGTGATTCCTCCAATTTCGGGAAAACGTCTGTATAATTCTAAATGAGTGGGAGTATCAGAAGAAGGCTTCCATTTACCTTCAACCACTTTTCCGGAAAGGTCAACTACAACCATATCATCGACATTCATGTTTTCATAATCCACGCCTGACGGCTTTATTACAACATAGCCGGTTTCTATGTCAAGTTCCGAAACATTTCCCCAGGTTAGGGTAATTAAATTTTCATTCTTCAAAGTAAGATTTGCTTTAAGCACTCTTTCTTTTGTATTTTCCAGCATCATATCACCTCATATTGACTTATTATTTTTTTATGGTATAATTATAATAATATGATTGTTTATTTTCAATATTTGGCGATAAACCAGAAAAACAATCATATAAAATTATAAAATGAGCAAAAAAGGTGTTAAAATGAGCGTTTCAAAAAGACAAGAACAAATTCTGGAATTATTAAACAAAAATGGGTTCATGACAGTAGATAAACTTTCCCAATTAACATATACTTCCACGTCAAGTATTCGTCGTGATTTAACCAAGTTGCAAAACATGTATTTTATCAAGCGCACACACGGAGGAGCTAATATATTAAATGCTAATCAAGTGGCTCCGCTTAACAATCGTTTGATGCAAAACACTATTGCAAAAAGAAAAATTGCAAAAAAAGCCGACTCTCTCATTTGTGATGGGCAGATTATCATGTTAGATGGTTCAAGTACTGCCGGTTTCTTAATTCCATATATTGCAAAACATAAAGATATAACACTTTTCACAAATAACATGATTACAGCTATCAACGCCATAAACTATGGCATTAAAACACATTGTATCGGTGGGAGCAGTGTTAATAACTCTGCCGTATTATCAGGACCTCAAAGTTACAGAGTGATTTCTGAAATTCATCCGGATATTTTGTTTTTCTCATCCTATGCACTGGATAAAAACGGGATTATTTCTGACCCTACAGAAGAAGAAAACTACATTCGCTCTCTTATGCTGGCAAATACTAAACAAAGTGTTTTTTTATGTGACAGCGAAAAATTTAACAGAAAATCACTATATACACTCGCCTCAATGAATGATATTGATATCGCCATATTTGATACAGTCTGGGAAGAATTAAATTCAGAATGTAAGATACTTTGAGAAACAGTAATCAATTTGTTCAAACAACAAAAAGGAACAAAAGTCAGAATTTAAACTCTTGTTCCTTTTTTGTAATATGATAACGGTCCTCAAGAACACTCGGCATACGACGGGATTTTTTGTAATATCATTTTTCTTGTTCAAAACGTGTGTGAGGATTTTGATAAATAACGTTTGATAATATTAAACTTTATAAATCGGTGTCGCTTTTTATGTTTGTTAACATAAAGGTTTCAAATAAATCATACAATTTCTAATTAATTGTAGTTAAATATTATAGGTTTGTGACAAGTTGTAAAATAATATAGAAAGAAGAATAAATATGAGCACTTTATTATCTGTGTCAATCGCACTTTTGGTTGGTCTTTTAATGACAAGAGTTTTCAAGCCATTAAAGCTTCCGTCGGTTACAGCTTACTTAATTGCAGGTGTACTTATCGGTCCGTATTGTCTGGGTCAGCTTGGAGTTGATGGTTTGGGCTTTGAAACCATGGGGGCTTTAGAGCATTTGGGAGTTATTGCGGATGTGGCACTTGGTTTTATTGCCTTTTCAATAGGAAATGAATTCAGAGTTGAGGATTTGAGGGTTATTGGTAAAAAGGCGTTTGTAATAGGTGTTTTTCAGGCACTTGTTGCAACGTTACTTGTCGATATATCTTTGTTTTGTCTTCATATTGCAATGCCCGAACAAATCTCGCTTGCACAATGCTTGACACTTGGTGCAATAGCAACTGCAACAGCACCTGCGGCAACACTTATGGTTGTACGACAGTATAAGGCAAGCGGAAAGCTTACAGACCTTCTTTTGCCTATAGTTGCACTTGATGATGCTGTGGGACTTATAGTTTTTGCTGTTTCCTTTGGTATTGCCAAGACGTTGGGAACAGGCAGTGTAGATGTAATTTCCATAGTTGTAAATCCTCTTGTTGAGATTGTTGCCTCCTTTGTTCTGGGTGCTGTTATGGGATGGCTTCTCACACAGCTTGAAAAGCTTTTCAACTCAAACACAAACCGTCTTAACATGACTATTGCTTTTGTTTTTCTGACGGTTTCACTGTCTATGATAGAGTTTCCTTTAGGAAAAATACATGTAGGCTTTTCATCACTTCTTGTGTGTATGATGCTTGGAACAGTATTTTGCAACATATGTCCTCTTTCGCACGATATTATGGGACAGTCAGATAAATGGACATCTCCACTGTTTGCACTTTTCTTTGTAATAAGCGGAGCTGAGCTTGAGCTTGGTGTGTTTACAAACTATGCAGTGGTTGTTGTAGGACTTGTTTACATTGTATTCCGTTGTCTTGGTAAATACTTCGGAACATTTTTCAGTGCAAAGGCGACACATTGTGAAAGCAATATATGTAAGTATTTGGGAATTACCCTTTTTCCACAGGCAGGTGTTGCACTTGGAATGTGTGCAATAGCAAGTACCCAGTTTGGTGAACAGGGAGTGCTTATCAGAAATATTACACTTTTTGCAGTGCTTGTTTACGAGCTTTTTGGCCCGTTGCTTACAAGATGGGCACTTACCAAATCGGGAGATATTAAGCCTATGTCTGATGAAGTTAAGAACAGACGTCAGATTAAACTGGACAGTATCAAGAAGTAAGACAATTTATTAAGAGAAATGAATAAATATACCCGACAGGCAGTAAAAAAGCTTGTCGGGTTTTTGTCATTGCTATAAAAAAAGTCACTTCACAGAAAAACCATGAAGTGACAATACTTTAGAATTTAAATCCGAAAACACCAAATGCATCAAATACAGAGGAAATAAGAATCAGTAAAATGAAGATGGGTGCAATGTACTTGATGATTACGGTAAACATCTTTTTCTGCTTGAATTTTGCACCTTCTGTTTCAACCTCATCAATAAGCGTTTTGGGCTTTATTACAAAACCAATGAAAATGCAAGTGAGAAGTGCTACAATGGGCATAAGAACGCTGTTGCTGATAAAGTCGAAGAAGGTAAGTATGTCGTCAAGTCCCAAAGGCTTGATGTGTGACCATATACTAAAGCCAAAGCAAGAGGGTAAACCTAAAACTGCTATTCCAATAAGAACGAACAGGCAAACAAGCTTTCTGTTAAGCTTGAGCTTGTCGCAGAATATTGATACTACTGTTTCCATCAGAGAAATAGATGAGGTGAGTGCCGCAAAGAATACAAGCAGGAAGAATGCAAAGCCGATTATTGTACCACCCCTCATTGTGTCGAATACCTGAGGAAGAGTGATGAACATAAGGCTTGGTCCTGCTTTCATGGCTTCCATATTTCCACTGTTGAAAACATATGCCGCAGGAACAATCATAAGACCTGCAAGAAAAGCAATACCTGTATCAAAAATTTCAATATTCTTAACCGAGGACTCGATGTTTACGTCCTTTTTCATATAAGAGCCGTAGGTAATCATAATGCCCATGGCAAGTGACATTGAGTAGAAAAGCTGACCCATAGCAGCAAGTACCGTAGTTACCGAAAAACGTGAAAAGTCTGGCTTGATGTAATACATTACTCCGTCCATAGCACCCGGCATAAACATTGTGTAAATTGCAATGGCAAGAGAAAGAATAACAAGTACCGGCATCATAACCTTGCTTACCTTTTCAACGCCTTTTTCAACGCCGAGAATAACAACGATTGCCGTCAGAGCAAGGAAAGCCAAAAACCATACTACAGGCTCTGAGGTTTTTGAAATAAAGGAACCAAAATAGTCGCCGCCTGCTGCCGCCTTTGCACCGCCTGAGCCAAAAGCAAACAAATACTTTGTAACCCAACCGCCGATAACGCAGTAATAGGGAAGAATAATCATTGGTGAAAGTGAGGCAAGATATCCTATAAAAGAATATTTTTTGTTAAGCCTGCTAAACGCACCTATTGCACTGAGTCCTGTTTTTCTGCCAAGTGCAATTTCGCCTATCATAAGAGCAAAACCAAAGGTTATTGCAAGCAATATATATACAAGTAAAAAAATGCCTCCGCCATATTTTGCGGCAAGATAAGGGAAACGCCATATATTTCCAAGACCTACTGCCGAGCCTGCAGCAGCAAGCACAAATCCTATTTTTCCGGTGAAACTGCTTCTGTTTTCATTAGTCATGTCATATACCTCTTAAAATTTTAATCTATTCTACCATATTTTCTGCAAAATGTAAATACAATAACACATTTATTTACATAAATTCATCACGTTTAATGTACATTACAGCAATGTTTTAGTAAATTTGCCGTCATATAATACGTATGTGTATTTGAAACCTATGTCCTTGAGCATTGGTATTGCTTCGTCAAAGGAACTTTCAAGGTTTTCTGCGGCATGACAGTCGGAATTAACAATAATTTTGCCGTCGTTTTTGTAAAGTGTATAAAGAAGCTCTGATGAGGGATAAGGAGTTTTTCTGTAGCCTCGTGATATTGCTCCGGTGTTTACCTCGAAAATGCAGTTGCTTTTCATTGCATAAAGCAGATAATTTTTTGCAAGAGCATGATAATCCTTGTTGTGAGAGAAGATGCTGTCGTATTTTTCGTCAAATTTCGTCAGCAAATCAAAATGAGCCACAATATCTGGTTTTCTTGAAAGAATATAGTCGCAAAAACGACGGTAATAATTGTCGGCAAGCTTTATTACATCATTAGAAACTGCTTTTAAAGCTTCAAGTGTATGTTCATATGAGCCGTCTACGTCATAGTACTTGCCGTCTATTGCATAGTAATGACAGGCACCCAGAATGTAATCAAATCTGCTTCTGTCAACAAAACCACACATATCTTCTTCGACTCCAAGATATATTTGTATTTTGTCCTTATATTTTTCTTTCACTCTTTTTACTTCATTTATATAACCTTCGGTATTTTGCATACAGTAGCGGTTGTCAAAATCTGTGTAGCCGTGACCTGAAAAGCCCAAAGAGTCAAAGCCTGCATCTATTGCACACAGAACAACTTCTTCTATGGTGTTTTTTCCGTCACAAAAGGTTGAATGAGTGTGAAAATTTGATTTCATGTCCGTCACCTCCCGAGTTTCCCTGCCAATTATACTTTATTATGACAAAAAAGTCAATAAAAAAAGGGGTTTAGCAAAATGATTTGTTACAACATGGAACATATACAAAACGCACAATTATTCGTAGGGGACGATGCCCACATCGTCCCGCTTTTTTGTACAATTTGCGAATTTTGCTACAGCTCAATCTATATTATTAGTTATTCCTTAAATTCTTTTTTGAACTCAATTTTTTCGCCGTTCTTTTGTCTTTCCATATATTCAGCAGTTGCTGCAAAAATAACGTCACCTGACGAGTTGATAGCTGTTTCAAGGCTGTCCTGAACAACGCCTATAATAAAGCCGATACCAACAACTTGCATTGCAATGTCGTTTGAAATTCCAAACAAAGAGCATGCCATGGGTATAAGAAGAAGTGACCCGCCTGCAACACCTGATGCACCGCATGCACCTAAAGTTGCCATAAAGCTCAGGATAATTGCCATAGGAAGCGAAACTTGAATTCCTAAGGTGTTTGCTGCGGCAAGTGTCATTATTGTAATTGTAATAGCAGCACCATCCATGTTGATTGTTGCACCGAGAGGGATAGATACGGAATAGAGATTCTTGTCAAGGTTGAGCTTTCTGCAAAGCTCCATGTTTACAGGGATGTTTGCCGCAGAGCTTCTTGTAAAGAATGCCGTAACGCCGCTTTCCCTAAAGCATCTTATAACAAGGGGATACGGGTTTTTCTTTAAGCACACAGCAACAATAATCGGGTCCACCACAAAAGCTACAACAAGCATGCAGCCTACAAGCACTGCAAGCAGTTTGCCGTAATCCTTGAATATGTCAATGCCGTTTTCGGAAACAAGCGTAAATACAAGACCGAGAATACCAAAAGGAGCAAACTGAATTACCCAGTGAACGACCTTTGTTATCGACTCTGAAATGTTGCCGAATACTTCTTTAGTGGTTTGTGATGCAACAAGCTTTACTGCAAGACCGATAACAACTGCCCAGAAAAGAATCCCCAGGTAATTGGCATTTGAAATAGAGGCAATAGGGTTTGCGACGATGTTGTTAAGAAGATTTGTAAGCACCTGTGCAAGAGAATCAGGGGCAGTACCCTCGGCAGCACTTGCAAGAGTAATTGTAACGGGAAACAGATAGCTTGCAACAACCGCTGTGATTGCTGCAAGAAGTGTACTTATAATATAAAGAGCAATAACGGTTCTGAAGCGTTTTCCAACAGAGCCTTTTGAATTTGCAATGGAGGAAATAACAAGGACAAATACAAGTACCGGAGCAATAGCTTTAAGGCTGCCTACAAACAGGTTTCCTAAAATTCCTATAGCCGTGGCCGAGGGAACAGCAAGACCGAGAACAACACCGATAACAAGACAGATGGCTATTCTCACAATGAGGTTTGTGTTTGTATAAAGTTGAAAAAGCTTTTTCATGGGCATAAGTCCTTTCTTTGTATATCAACCATAATTATATATGGAAAAGAAATTTTTGTCAACACGATGCAAGTTGTTCTGTATAAAAGAAAAGGTTAGTTGACTAAAATTGATAAATTTGTTATAATTAATAAAAAAAGGAAAAGAGGAATTGTTATGTTATCAAAGAAAAGGATAATTGGAATTGTCGCAATAATTCTTGTGGCAATACTTATGGTGGGAGTGTTTTTTATTTTTGGCAGACCTAAAAATGTAAATAAGTCTGATGAAGCACTTGTTACGGACGCAGACTCTATACTGTTTTTAGAAAAGAGTATTGTAATAAAGGTCATCGGTAAAGACTCACAGCAGACGGAATATAAGATTAGTACCCATGCTGAATATTTGAGACAGGCAATGGACGAGACAGAGGGGCTTACATATTCAGGAACAGAGGGTGCTTACGGCTTAATGCTTGAGGAAGTAAACGGACAAAGGGCAATTTACGAAGAAGACGGAGCATACTGGTCGATTCTTGTAGACGGAGAATACGGAATGCATGGTATTGATACTCAGCCCGTTGAGGACGGCGTTGAATATAGCATAGTATATACGTTGGCATGATGAAAAATACTGAAAGAACAGGTTTTACCAAAAATGTAGCACTTGTTGGAATGATGACAGCACTTCTCACCACGGGAAAAGCGGTGCTTTCCTTTATTCCAAACGTTGAGATAGTTTCCTTTATGATAATTATGTTTTCAGTATACTTTGGCAGAAAAACATTGCTTGCGGTGTTTGCTTTTGTTTTAATAGAGGGATTGCTTTACGGATTTACGGTATGGTGGATAGGTTACATATATATCTGGCCGATTTTGTGTGTTTTAAGTTGTATTTTGCGAAAAAGAGCTACTAAATTTTCACTTACAGTTTTGTCAACGCTTTTCGGTTTGCTTTTTGGCTTGTTGTTTTCTTTCACCTATATTTTTATAGGAAACTCAAACCCCGGATTTGGCTATGCACTGTCCTGGTGGGCGGTGGGAATTCCGTACGATTTAATACATGGATTAGGGAATATGGCAGTAATGCTTTGCCTGTACACTCCTGTTTCAAAGGTGTTGGGGCTTGCAACTCGAAAATAATAGAACCGTGTATCTTGTCGTGTCAAATTATTATAAGGAGGCATGTAAATGAAAGAAAAAATATCTTATAATGTGTTTGCTATTTTCTTTATCAATGTTGCATTTTGGATTAGTTCGGATTATCCCCGTCATATTTTCCGAAGTGCTTCGATGGGATTAGATATTCCCAAAAGTATAGTGAATTTGCTTTCAATGACAGTATATTTTATATTTCTTGTCCTATTTGTTTCAAATGGTAAAAGTTTGTTCTCTGAGCAGATTTTTGACAATGATAGAAAACAGCAAATATCTCAAAGCTTAAAAAAGATATGCCTTTTAGTAGCTATTCAGTTGTGTTTTGAATTCTTGAATGCAACGGTAGTTTCTCTCTTTGGGTTGTGGGGATTTTTGGCACAGGATTTAATTCTGATATTATTATGGATTGCTTTTTTTGCTGTTTTATCATATAAGCAGAATTTAAAGCTTAAATTCACCAGAAATTTGATTGTGTTTTTTGCGATTGTTTTGCTTGCCGTTGTAGCATGTTTAATAGTTGACACAAGTATTTGTTTAAAACTGTTTGAACTGTATGAGCAGTATATACCTTTTAGTAACCCATTGCAGGTGCTGTCTCAAAACTACTTGTTTATTCATTCTATAGTATTGCTTATTTTTGATACCGTATTAGGCATTGCTGTAATAGTTCTGCTTTCACAAAGAGAAATCAAATCTCCAACTTTAATGGATTTGATAAAGGAAGAAGAAGCAAAAACTCAAAAGAACGACAGTGTAGCGGTAAAAATCGGTACTTATCTCGTAAGATTGGTACTTCTCGGTTTTGTTGGCTATGTCTTGGTTATTCCAAGTGCTTTATTTGCACGAACTGACTTGTGGTCAAATTTGTCAGTTCATACAAGTAATAAAGGCGGTATATCAGATGGAGGATTTGGTAATTCAGTTACTACAATTAGTATGTCTAGATTTGACGATTTGGGCGGGCAACGAACCTGTTTTTCATATAAAGTAGTTTCTGTCAACAACACTTTCTTCGACGGTAAGAGGATAGGTGATAGTTTTGTTCTTAATGATGATCGAGATAATTACGAGATAATTGATAATCATTTGGAACGAGCGAATAATTACAAAGAGTATATTGTTGATGGTCAAAGTGTTTACATTTATAAAAACAGTGCCATATGTTATGTAAAAGATGGTGTTCCTGTGGTTGTGCCGTTCGATAATTTGTCAGATATATCAAAGGACGAGGTTGTTTCATCTGTACTTAGGGTTATTCTTGAGGAAGGTGATATTCTTGCCTTTGAATATGGCGGAGAATATATGCTCAAACACGATCTATCATTCATTCATCCGTATATAGAAAGATACCGTAATGGAGAGTTTAGTTCCAAAGAAAAAAACTTTATTGATGTGTTCAAATACAACGAAGATTACATTATTAATTGTGCAAATGAGTTGAGCTTGTGACAAGTCATATAATCAATATACTGCTACTCTTAATTTTTAAATATTTTGGAGGACTTTATGAAAAGAAGTATATTCTTATGCTTACTTATAACTCTATTGCTGATTATGTTTATTTCATGTGATTGGAAAGGACACTCGTCGGTTATGAAATCTGAAAGGGCTTTGTTCTTTAATGATGATACAAAAATAGCAGAAGATTTAACAGAAGAAATTATAAGGTGTATTAATTCTAAAGATTACGTTTCATTAAAAAAACTATTTTCGGAAAAAGCACAAAATAGTATTGATAATTTTGATTTACAAACGCAAGAATTGGAATCGTTCTTAAATGGCAGTGTTACATTAGAAGAGTGGGATAAAGCAGTTTCCGCCAGAACTGAGTATAAGGATGGAAATATATCTAAAATGCTCACTTACTCTTTTACTTTGTTATTAACTGGAAATGAAACATATACTTGTTTTGTGGTTGATTATTGCAATGACTCTATTACACCGAACAATGAAGGGTTATATATGTTGGAATTTGCAAAAATTGATTATGATGATTATAAACCATTGGAAGAAAGATTGGTTCCTGGAATTAGTATACTTAGTGGTGAGAAAGGCACAGTAGATAACAGTTCATTCACTGAAATGTAAAAGCGTTGAACGCTAAGTATTGATATCATATGATATATTTTGTTTTCGAAAAACATAGGTATGATAACTCTATGTTACCCTCTACTACCTTATCAAGATTGAACAAGGTGCAGATATCATTGAAAACACTTACACGGCCGACGGCAAAAAGCTTAAACCTCCCCAAAAGTTTGACTTTTTTAAAAAATATTAGAATACAGAAAAAATATATTTTGATATGTAATTAATAAGTGTGACTAAAAATATTGAACATAATAGACAATAGTATTACTTTTAAAGATGAAAGGAGCTGCTTCGGTGTGAAACAGCTCCTTTCTTAGTGGAGGATAAATGAATAAGGCTTAGTGGTAATTAGTTAGAACCCTTCATGCCGTTTTCGTAAGCTTCAACCATCTTCTTACTAATGTTACCGGAACGACAACCATATCGTTCTCCGCTTCTGATATAGGTAATGTCGCCTTTTCCGCCCATTTTAAGCTTAACCTCAAGCCGCATCTGTTTTTCGTTTATCGGGATTACATCAATTCTGTCTATTATAGCTTTTGTCATTTCGTCAACATCCGTGTTGTCCATATCGCCGTCTGGACTGTACATTGTTTCAAAATACTTCTGTATTTTCTTGACGTTGTTAAGATATTCGCTGTCGTCCTTTGCCTTGCCCTCAAGCTCAAATAAATCCTCTTCAAGCTGTGAGATTAAAATGTTGAGGCTGTCGTTTCTTTCGGTAAATTCTTTTTTGTCGATAGATCCGTCAACATAAAGGTCGAGCAGCTTTTCTCTTTTTTGCTTTTCTCGGTCAATTCTTGTTTTTACATCATTTATCTGCTTTTGAGATGTGGCACTCTTGTCGCACTCGTTGTAGATTTTTATAAAGTCGTTGACATACTCCTCAATGTTCTCGGCAATGTCCTTGAAATAGTCGGAAAGCATTGTGTACAGCTCACTTTCCATAATTGCAAAGGAAGCACAGCTCTGTGTTCCGAATCGCTTTTTCTCAGAGCATAACCATTGGTAAATGCTAACACCTTTATTTCTCGGGTTTGTATGACTTGTTCTCCAATAAGGCTTTTCGTGAGCTGCACACCAGATTTTACCTGTGAAAACGCTCTTGTCTTTAAGAGAATGACCTCTGTCCTTTACAATTTTACTGCGTTCTCTGAAAATTTCGTTGCACTTATCCCACAGTTCTTCTTCCACAATAGCAGGAACGATTTTACCCGTTTCGTCCTTGTACATTATCCATTCTTCTTCAGGCAAGAATCGTTGCTCTTTGGTGCGGTAGTCAACGATTTTGACCTTGTTGCCGCAATAGTAACCCTTGTACTTAGGATTCTGAATAATGCCTGAAATGGTATTGTGGTGTATGCGTGTGCCGTTTCTTCCTCGATACCCTTTCTGGTAAATCATATCCTCGATTTTTCGGGTGCTGTAATTGCCGGTGGCGTAGGTTTCAAAAATGAATCTTACCATTTCCGCCTCTGCCTCGTTTATAACCAATTTGCAGTCATTTTTGTCATAACCGAAAATTCTGTTGTTGCCCATTACAGCACCTTTCTCGATAGACCGCTTGTGTCCCCAGCGGACACGCTCCGAAAGTTTCCTAACTTCGTCTGCAGCAATACTTGACATAATTGTGAGTCTCAGTTCGCTGTCGGTATCAATGGTACAGATGTTGTCGTTTTGGAAAAACACACCCACACCGCTTCTGAGTAAATCCCTTGTGTAAACAAGACTGTCAACGGTGTTTCTCGCAAAACGGCTGACCTCTTTTGTGAGAATAAGGTCGAATTCTCCGCTCTTGCCGTCGTCAATCATTCTCATAAATTCTTCTCGGTTGACGGCATGTTCTCCTCTTATTCGGTCAACATACCCATCTACATAAGTCCAGTTTGGGTTGTTCTGTATCATTTCTTTGAAATAGCTTATCTGATGCTCAATGGAGTTTTCCTGCTCCTCTCGTGTTGTGGAAACACGTGCATAAAAGGTTACACGAAGTTGTAAATCAAATATAGTTTTTCGCTCCAGCTTCATTTGGTTTGCAACTGAATATATATCCATAGACTACTCCTATTCTGTAAAATCACAATATAATGATACCATACCAAATGATAATTGTCAAGGTATAAGATGTTACAGTTATATGTCAATATATGTATGCCGCAGAGTGCGGCACTTTTACGCTGTCATCTTGTCAATTCTTGCTATCATTCGGTTGTATTTTGCAAGATCAATAATTCCTTTTGCAAGCAAGATTGCAGTCCAAGCTTTGAGAGTTTGCTTTTTGAGT
>JAGBCG010000075.1 GCA_017938055.1 Clostridia bacterium | reverse complement strand
TTATAAGCCATTGCACAGTTTGAACACTTATGCGATTGCTGTTTCTTGAAATAAACAGTGCATCCTTGTCACTTGGTTTTACCTTTGCTTTTTTACGTATTTCAAGATATTCCAAAATTGCGGCTTTGCATGCACTGTTAAGGTATATAATGCGTTCCTTGTTGCCTTTACCTATTACGTTTACTGAGGAAAGCTCAGGGTCAAAGCTAGACAGATTAAGACCAACAAGCTCTGATACTCTCATTCCGCAGTTGAGAAATAAGGTAACTATACAATAGTCACGTATTTTGTTTTTTCCGTCGACCGACTCTAAAAGCTGCCTTGATTCACTGAGAGTCAAGTGCTTTGGCAGGCGTTTGGGACGTGATGGAGGCTCAATTCCGTCGGTTGGATTGATTTTAATTTTGCTGTTGAGTAAAACGTCTTTGTGGTATCTGTAAAAACCTTTAAGACAACTGATTTTTCTTTGTCTTGCTGCAACATCGTTGTCAAGCTCGTTTACAAGAAAGCTGATAAATTCAAATATGTCTTCACGTGAAGCAGATATTAAAAGATTGTTGTCGGCATCAGCAAAGCTTATGTTTTCAAGTGGCTGCTTTTTGTATTTATCGGGATATCTGCGACGAAGTAAAAATCTTGCAAAGGTTCTTAGGTCATGATAGTACTGAAAAACAGTTTTTTTGGACCTGTTCTGTACACCGCTTTTGTAATTCAGATATTTTCGCACACACTCAGGTGCATCACTGTAATCTGTCATAAATTTCACCACCATGTTTTTTATTTTACCAAAAGTAAAAATGGTTGCAAGGCTCATTAAGTTCATTATAACATATATTTTTTAATTTTCCAAGTCTTTTTTAGGAGGAATATAAAATGATGGAAATTTTAAAGACTAAATCACATATGATAGGGAAGCTTTTCGTATATCAGATAGCAATGTCATTGCTTGGACTGTTTGTTGCAAGTCCTTTCTCTGGCAGTATGCAGATTGTTGCTGCAGTTTTTTCAACACTGTTTTTCTTTTCACTTGTGTGCTATGCGGTAATAGAAGATGGACAAAAAGACTGTGTTTCTGTAAAGGCCGGACGAATGACAGGCAATGCTTTTTCAGGCTTTGTATACACCTTTGTAATGTACATACCAACTATAATTATTGTTGTAACTCAGATGCTTCTGTTTCTTTGTACAGGCAAAGAAGTTCTAACGGCTTTAAAAGCTGTTTTGGCAATAATTATTAGAGTTTTCCTTATGGGAATGTATCTTGGGTTTGAGAACGGATTAATGGATAGGCAGTACGATAAAGTGACCGAAACAATGGTTTCTAACGCTTCCGAGGCAGTACAATTCTTTTGCAATAATTATATGATTTTTGCGGTATTTTTAATTATTTTCCCTGTTGTATGTGGTATTAGCTATTACTTAGCTTATAAGGGAAAAATTCATGTAGATACACAGGTAAAAAACAGGAAATAATTTCAATAAACCGGAATATAATTATTAGTAAGTGAAAAACAAAGGTCTTTTAAAGTAATTCATA
>JAGBCG010000074.1 GCA_017938055.1 Clostridia bacterium | reverse complement strand
TTCCTCCTTTAGTGAAAAGTACGGCAAGAAAGCAGCTGTAATTTCTGCGGTAGATCTTATTAAGGGTATCGGTAAATGTGCGGGTATGGACGTAATTGATGTAGAGGGTGCAACGGGAAATGTACATACCAATTTTGACGGTAAAGCACAGGCGGCTGTCAAGGCACTGAGAGATGGTGCAGACTTTGTTTATGTTCATGTTGAAGCACCCGATGAGTGCGGACACAGAGCAGAGCTTGAGAATAAGGTGCTTTCAATAGAGCTTATAGATGAAAAGATTATTGGATATATTGAAAAGGAAATGAAAAAAGACGGAGAGCCTTACCGCTTCCTTATTCTTCCTGACCATCCAACTCCCATCGCTTTGCGTACTCATACTATGGACCCTGTTCCTTATATTATGTATGACAGCACAAATGAGGTTGATAATGGCGTTCTTTCTTATGACGAAAAATTCGGATATGGTGAGGGTGAAGTAAAAGCAAACCTTAAGTCATATGATAAGGGCTATATGATGATTGACGACTTTTTTGCATGATTTGATGAGATTAGTAAAAATATGATAATACGAACAAGTCCATGAAAATGGACTTGTTCTGCTTTATGTACGTATAATTTCATGTAATAAAAAACACTGCTATACATATAAGAGTAAAGCAGTGTAAAAATATTAATTTGAAAAAGCTATAATACCTCCGCCAATGCAGTATTCATCGTCGTAGAAAACAGCACTTTGACCGGGAGTTACGGCTCTTTGAGGTTGTGAAAATTCTAAAAGCACGCTGTTTTCCGATAATGGATGAATAATACATTCGCTTTCCTTTTGACTGTAACGAAGCTTTGATGTGGCTTTAATAGATGAAGAAAGCCTTTCAAAAGCAAGAAAGTTAACATCGGTTACAGTCACCTTTGACGTATAAAGAAGCTCTTGTTTTCCAACTGTCACTGTGTTGTCTTGAGGATTCTTGTCTATTACGTAAAGTGGGTGGTCATATGCTATGCCAAGACCCTTGCGTTGCCCTATGGTATACCCCTCGATTCCTGTATGAGTACCGATAGCAGTACCGTCGGGAAGTAGAAAATCACCTGGAACAGACTGCTTTCCGGTAAACCTTTTTAAAAAAGCACGATAGTCGTTGTCCTTTATAAAGCATATGTCCTGACTGTCTTTTTTGCGGGCGTTAATAAGATTGTTGTTTTCGGCAAGTAACCTGACATCAGCCTTTGATAAATGGCCTAAGGGAAAAAGTACCCGTGAGAGTATGTCCTGACTCAAAGAGTATAGCATATATGTCTGATCCTTTGAAGAATCAATGGCTTTTTTGAGTAAAAATCTGCCTGAGCTGTCTTTTATTTTGCTGCAATAGTGTCCTGTTGCCATAAAGTCATATCCATCAAGGATAGCCTTGTCTAACACACCCTTGAACTTTATGTGCCTGTTGCAAACAATACACGGATTAGGCACGCCGCCTGAATAGTACACATCGGCGAAGTTCTGCATAACGCATGACTTGAACTCGTTTTCCATATTTATAACAGCGTGTGGCATATTTAATGCACTGCATACACTTTTTGCATCATTTATGTCCTCGTCACTGCCACAGTTTCTGCTTTCAAACACCGCTACATCATTACCGTCATAAAGACGTAAAGTGACTCCTTTGCAATCATAGCCGTTCTGCTTTAGCAAAAAAGCCGCAACCGATGAGTCAACGCCGCCGGACATAGCAACATATACCTTGTTGTTCACTGTTTTCACCTGCCGATTTTGTACTCTTTTGATATTCTATCATAAATAGAATGAAAATGCAACAGGCTTATATTAAAAATGACAGGTAATTGTTGACTTTGTTAATGATTTGTGGTAAAATGATGACAATAGGTGAAAGAGGTGATTTTGGTGGGATACTCGTCTGAGGTGGTAAAAAAAGTAAGACAGGAGTTTGAAAATAAAAGACAAAGGGCGGTAACTTTAGCGGAAACACATTGTACAGAGGCTTATGCAAAATGTCCTGTACTTATGGAAATAAATCGAGCACTTTCTCTTACCGGTCTTTCTGTTCTTAATGCATCTTTTGGAAATCCTAAAGGACTTGAGGAAAGGATAGCTGCTGTTAAAAAGGAAAATCAGGATTTACAGGCTACAAAGCGTCAACTTTTAAAGCAAGCAGGCTTTCCAGAGGATTATACTGATATAAAATACGAGTGTGAAAAGTGTGGTGACACAGGCTATGTTGGAGTAAACATGTGTCAGTGCATGAAAAAAGCTCTTGTAAAAGAAGCTTACAATAGCTCAGGACTTGGAAAAGTGCTTAACACACAGACCTTTAAAAACTTCAATCTTGAATATTATTCCGACGAGAAGCAAGAGGGAATGGTGAGTGATCGTGATATCATGCAAAACATACTTGAAAAATCAAAGCAGTATGTTTCAGACTTTGGAAAAAGCGGAAAAGAAGCAAATCTTTTGTTCACAGGAACCACGGGACTTGGAAAAACTCACATTACAACTGCTATAGCGAAAGGTGTTATTGATAAAGGCTTTGATGTAGTATATGATAGTGCACAAAATGTAATGCGTGCTTTTGAGCAACAGCGTTTTGATAAAAACGAGAGTGCGGCATTTGATGTTGACAGGTATTTTGAATGTGACCTGCTCATAATAGATGATCTTGGTACAGAGCTTCGCAACTCTTTCACACAATCCGTGCTGTATAATTTGCTTAACACAAGGATAAATAGCGGTAAATGCATGATTATCAGCACAAATCTTGATGAAACAGCACTTCTTTTAAAGATATATGATGAAAGAATCACATCAAGACTTATCGGTTCGTTCAAATTTTTTAAATTTGTGGGTAAGGATATAAGGATTAAGAAAACTAAACAAAACAAAAAGTAAACATGTCTATGAATTAACCACGGAGGGAATATGGAAACGAAACGATTTTCAAAAAACGACAGCGGATTTACCTGTGTAAACTGCGGTTTTGAGGTTGAGCCGTTGATAAGAACGAGCCGTAACCACTGCCCGAAGTGTTTGTGTTCATTGCATGTTGACGTACTTCCTGGTGACAGAGCAAATGAATGTGCGGGTGTGTTACGTCCCATAAGAGTTTTTCCTGATGCAAAAAAAGGTTATGTGATACACTATAAGTGTGATAAATGCGGACAAGAGGGCAATAATAAGGCGGCACTTAAGAAGTGTGCAAAGGATGTTTTACCCGATGAACAGTATGATAATGAAGATTTGCTTATAAAGCTTACCAAGCTGTATTAGTTGAAAGTAAAGGGGACTTGTTATGAAAAACAGGATAATTGCTCTTTTGTTAGTGTTGGTAATGAGCTTTGGTATATCAATAAACGCTGTTGCGGCTGGAGATAATCAGGTTATTATATACAAAGATCTTGAATATAAATATATTCACCAGAATTTCTTGCGGGAATATCGTGATGAGGGCTGGGAAAAGGTATATATAAATAGTAACGGAAAAGTTTTATTGTATAACAACAACGGCGAATCTATACAAGTCTTTCCTGAATTTCTTGACACCTATTTAGCTGATGGCTGGGCGTTTGATATAGAGTATTTCGGAACGGTAACAATGTATTCTCCAAAAGGCGTGGAGAAAGAAATTGCTCTTTTGGAAAAGGATAAGTACATCAAGAAGGGATGGACTGAAAATAAGGCAGACGTTATTGTTACAATGTACTCTGCTGATGGCATCACCAAGGAGGTTCCAAAGACAGATGTAGAGGCTGAAAAAAGTGTGGGTTGGTTTTTGACCCCTCCTATAAAGCTGTATGGCCCTGACGGAAAAACAAAGTATGTCGAGGAAAATGAAAGGGATAATTTCATCCATGAGGGCTGGTACGCAGCGAATTTTACAAATGTAAAGGAATACGATGCTGATTTTCTCGACGTAGCTAATAGTGCATGTTTTGCACCGTATGTGGAGGGTGCGTATGAATTAGGCTTTATGGTTGGTATAAGCGACGGCATCTTTTCACCTGATACTACAGTGTCGGTTGCACAGGGGATAACTATGGCAGCCCGTGTTCACGCAGCGTTTTATAATAAAACCATAAATGTGACTGAGGATGGACAATGGTACCAGATGTATGTAAATTATGCTGTAAAGAATGGGATTATGCAGGAAGACAGCTTTGATAATTTTACACGTCCAATCAAAAGGTATGAAATGGCAGAGCTGTTTTTTAATACAGTGCCATTAAGCTATTTTACAAAAATAAATGATGTTAATGGAATACCGGATGTATCAAAAAAGAGCCCGTTTTATAATGTGCTTCATACACTTTATGAGGCAGGAGTTGTACTTGGAAGCGATGATTACGGAACCTTCTATCCCGATAACAGCATAAAGAGAAGTGAATGTGCTGCAATTATTACAAGAGTGGCATTGCATGAAAATAGAATCAAAGGTCAGCTTTTGGAAAAATTAGTTACAATGTACGCACCTGACGGAAGAACGAAGTCTGTTAAGGTGTGGGCTGTTGAGGAAGAGCTTGCTGTAGGTTGGTCACTTGAGCCCTTTGTTAAAATGTATGCTCCTGATGGACGTACAAAATATGTTGCAAAGTCAAAGGTTGATGCCGAAAAGAAAGTCGGATGGAGCACCACTCCTTTTTCTACAGAAGAAAAGCATAATACAACAGTTCTAGATGCGGAACAGATTTATGCAAAATGTAATCCTGCTGTTTTCACGATTGTTATGTACACAAAGGATAAAGAGGCATTTTCACAGGGAAGTGGCTTTTTTATAAATGATATGGGTGTTGCTGTAACTAACTATCATGTAATAGAGGACGGATATTATGCAACGGCACATATGGCAGGCTCATCCCGTGAGTATAATATAAGTGGAGTGTATGATTACGATGCCGAAAATGACTGGGCGGTAATAAAGGTCGATTGCAACGGTAACGATTACCTTAGAATAGGGGATAAGTCCACGATTGTGGGCGGAGCACCGGTTTACGCCATAGGAACACCTGAGGGCTTTGAGGAAACCATAACAAGGGGAATTATCTCAAATCCTTCAAGGGAGCTTAACGGATATACATATATCCAGACAGATGCTTCTATAAACCACGGAAATAGTGGTGGACCACTCATAAATAAATATGGTGAGGTTATTGGTATAAACACAATGGGCTATGGAGAGGGACTTGGATTAAACTTTGCTGTTCCCGTATATCAGACACTAAACTATTCAACAGATGCAGTCAAGCCATTTGCCACGATTGTTGAAAAACAATATTCTGAGAGCTCACATGAAAAGCTAAAGGAATATATCAAGACAAATGGAAAATATAATTCCGTAGATGGTAGTTATAGTATTGAATCAACATATGCCAATGAAGGAAACTATTTTGAATTTGGAATTAATTATTTCGAAAATGAAAATAACATACATCTGACTATTTCAAACGAGGTAAATTGTGAATTATGGGTATATTTGCCTCAAAAGCAAGATAATTATGAGGTAAAGTGCTGGTTTAGTTTTTCCGAAAAGTATAAAGCAAGCGTTGCAGGTACCTTAAAGGCAGGAAGTGACTTGCATTCTTCGGTTACAGGAAGCACAAGTGCCGTCAATATTAAAACCTTTATAGCGGATGGTGAAATCATAAAAAGCGGAAGCGAACTGTATTCATCAATGAAGAACTTGATAGGCTCTTTATCTGAGGTTGTTGTTATGCTTGTAGACATCGAAATTTTGGGAGGTACTGAGTTTAGCATAGAAGAAATTTATGGTTTGAAGTGTAATTAAAAAACTAAATACAAAATAAAACCTCACCAAGAGAAAGAACTCAGGGTGAGGTGTTTTTTATGCGTAATTTTCCAAAAATCTTATGCCATAAGTGTTGCCATAACGGCCTTCTGAGCGTGAAGTCTGTTTTCAGCTTCGTCAAAAATTTCAGCTGCATGAGCTTCAAACACATCATCCGTAATTTCCTCGCCTCTGTGAGCAGGCAAGCAGTGCTGAACCATCGCACCCTTGTTGGCAACAGCCATAACATCAGCGTTTATCTGATAGTCTTTAAAGAGCGTTTTTCTATTTTCGATTTCGCTTTCCATGCCCATGCTTGACCAGACATCTGTAAACAGAGCATCACAGTCACGGGCAGCTTCCTTTACGTCTGTTGTAAGGGTGAACTTGTTACCGTAAGCCTTTGCATATTCAAGGACTGTTTCGTGAGGCTCGTAGCCTTTTGGTGTTGCAATGGCAACGTCCATGCCTGCCATAAGACAGCCTACAACAAGAGAGTTTGCCATGTTGTTGGCACCGTCGCCTATAAAGCACATCTTCTTGCCGTCAAAGCCACCCTTGTGTTCACGGATTGTGAGTAGGTCAGCAAGAATCTGACAAGGATGTGCATAGTCTGTAAGAGCGTTGATTACGGGAATGGACGCATACTCTGCAAGCTCCTCGACAATTTCCTGACCGAATGTGCGAATCATAATGCCGTCAAGATAGCGGGAGAGGACACGTGCCGTGTCCTTGATAGGCTCACCTCTGCCAAGCTGTGTTTCCTTGGAGGAAAGGAAAAGACCTGTTCCACCAAGCTGATAAATA
>JAGBCG010000073.1 GCA_017938055.1 Clostridia bacterium | reverse complement strand
TGGCATGTGAGAGAAGCTGCAATTTCTTCACTTGAAAAAGGAAAAACATTTTATACCTCCAACACAGGTCTTTTAGAGTTCAGAAAGCAGATTGCACTCTATCTTGAACGTCGCTTTAATGTTTCATATGACCCGTCATGTGAAATGATAATAACGGTTGGCGGAAGCGAGGCTATTGACCTTGCAATACGTGCAATAGTAGAGCCGGGGGATGAGGTGCTTATAGTAGAGCCAAGCTATGTTTGCTATGTGCCTATGACCGAGCTTTGCGGGGGAGTACCGGTTGTTATTCCAACGAGAGTTGAGGATAAGTTTAAGCTTACGCCTGAGCTGTTAAAGAAGTATATAACACCTAAAACAAAAATGCTCATTCTTCCGTATCCCAATAATCCCACGGGTGCTATTATGACAGAAGAAGATCTGAAAAAGATAGCAGATGTGATTAAAGATACAAACATAGTTGTTCTTACGGACGAAATATATGGTGAGCTTACTTACGGAAGACGTCACTTCTCCTTTGCGGCAATTCCTGAAATGTGGGACAGAACCATATATGTTGGAGGCTTTTCAAAGAGCTATGCCATGACAGGCTGGAGATTGGGTTACGTTTGTGCTCCCAAGGAAATAACAAAGCAGATGCTTAAAATTCATCAGTACGCAATAATGTGTGCTCCCACAATGAGTCAGTATGCGGGCATTGAAGCGGTTATGAACGGTGATGAGGATATTGAGCATATGAAAGAATGCTACAATCAGAGAAGAAGAATGTTGCTGTCGGGACTTTCCGAAATCGGACTTGAGTGTTTTGAACCTGAGGGGGCATTCTATGTGTTTCCCAAAATAGGTGCATATGGACTTTCCTCTGACGAATTTTGCGAAAGGCTGCTTTATGAGGAAAAGTGTGCTATAGTTCCCGGTAATGCGTTTGGCGATTCAGGAGAAGGCTTTGCGAGAATTTCCTATGCCTACAGCGTTGACCACATCAGCCGAGCTATTGAACGTATTGACACTTTCCTGAAAAAGATAAAGTAATATGATTTCAAATCGTAGGATATTTCACACAAACAGAGTATATGTTCACAGTCTTGGTGATTACGAATACGAAAATGTAAAGCAGGTTGTTTTTGACTTGCTGAGAAAAATTTGTCTTGATAACGGCATGGAGGAGTGCTTTTTCAAGGATAAAAAGGTTGCAGTAAAACCCAATCTTTTGTCAAAGAGTGCCGTTGAACGCTGTGTTACCACTCATCCGTCATTTACACGTGCTGCATGCGAATATTTTGTTTCGCTGGGGGCATATGTTACGGTGTGCGACAGCCCGGGAGGAATTTATAATAAAGCAACTTTCTTTGCAGTAGGCAAGGAAACAGGCACTAAGGAAGCGGCAGAAAAAGCGGGTGCTGTATATAACGAGGATTTTGGCTTTGAGCCTTGCTCCAATAAGGAGTACTCGGCTTATTCCTTTAACATTATAAATCCGCTTCGAGAAGCTGACGTTGTAGTAAATCTTGCACGTCTTAAAACGCATGCACTTTGCGAAATGACAGCGGCTGTGAAAAATCTTTTTGGTTCTATTCCCGGACTTCAAAAGGCGGAGCAGCACGCAAGATTTCCCAAAAAGGATGCTTTTGCAAATATGCTGTGCGATTTGTGTCTTATAAATGCACCGCAGATTAATATTGTGGATGCGGTGGTTTGTATGGAGGGAAACGGTCCTTCAGGAGGAACACTGCGAAAGATGGGTGCGGTGTTTGGTGGAGCTGATCCATTCTCTGTTGACCTTGCATGCTCACATGTGATGGGTTATTCGGTTGATGAGGTTGGAACGGTAAGGGCAGCACGCAAAAGAGGGCTGTGTCCCGACAGCGTCTTGGATTTGGAAATTGTTGGAGAACAACTCGATAAATATACCTGTAAATTCAAGCGTCCCGACTCAAATGCCGGAGGAATTGTAAAGCAGATACCCTCTATTTTCGGAGGAAGACTGCGTGATGCACTTGAAAGAAAGCCTACGGTAAAAAAGAAAAAGTGTGTGGGCTGCGGAATATGTAAAAACAACTGTCCTGTCGATGCTATAAAAATAGATGACGGCAGGGCAAATATTGATAAAACGAAATGCATCAGATGCTACTGCTGTCAGGAATTTTGTCCAAAAGAGGCTATCGAAGCACGCAATGTGTTTGGTGCGTAAGGAAGTGAATTTATATGCCTATAAGAATCCCCGATGCATTGCCTGCTTTTGGCGTGCTGGAAAATGAAAATATATTTGTTATGGACGAACATCGTGCAGATACTCAGGATATTCGTCCGCTGAAAATTGCTATACTTAATCTTATGCCTACCAAGATTGTGACGGAAACACAGCTTTTAAGACTGCTTTCCAACACTCCCCTGCAGGTGGAAATAACGCTTCTTAAAACCCAGAGCTATACACCTACTCATACTCCCCAAGAGCATCTTGAGTCATTTTATCGCAATTTTGACGATGTCAAGAATCAAAAATTTGACGGTCTTATTATTACGGGTGCACCTATTGAGGATAAGAAATACGAGGACGTAGCATATTGGGAAGAAATATGCCGTATTTTTGAATGGTCTAACAAGAACGTGTACTCCTGCTTCTATATCTGCTGGGCGGCACTTGCGGCAATGTACCACTACTACGGAATACAGAAGTATGAATTTCCCGAAAAACTGTCAGGCGTATTCAGACATAAGGTTAAAATGCCTGCACATCCGGTGGTACGTGGCTTTGACCAGTATTTTTATGCTCCTCACTCACGTCATTATGGTGTTAAAACTGAGGATATAAAAGCTTGTGAGGATTTGGATATACTTGCTTCAAGTGAAAAGACCGGCGTGTATATTGCTTCCTCAAAGGATATGAGAAGAATTTATGTTACAGGTCACTCAGAATACGACCACGATACCTTGAAAAATGAGTATTTCAGAGATTTTGCCAAAGGAATGAATCCTAATGTACCCGAAAATTATTTTCCTTATGATGACCCTGAAAGAGAGCCTGTAAATGTCTGGAGAAGTCATGCACATCTTCTGTACTCAAACTGGTTAAACTATGTTGTGTATCAGAAAACACCTTACGATTTGGGTGCAATTTAGTGTATATATTAATGGGAAGGAATTTTTTGTATGATTAAAAGGCTGTTTATGGCTGCTCTTGCTGTTGTGTGCATTGTATGCTCGTCATGTGGTGATAGCAATGGTGATAATGTGGCAGAGAATCAGAATAATAGTCAGAATCTCGGTCAAACCGAAATTGAAGCTGACAAGTCTAATGGTGATTCTGAACAGGGTAAGACAGATGAAGAAATACAGGCTGAGGCACAGAGGGTAAAGGAACTTTCAAAGAAGTCTGTTGAGATATTTAAGAAAGTGCCGGAATATCCCGAGGGGTATCCCACGCTTAAGGATGCAGCTGCTCTTTATGAAAAGGCAAATATGGCAATAGGCTGGATAATCAGCACAGAACCTATGGCAGTATATGATGATATCAGCATAACGGTTGACGGCTTTGAGTATAAAAAAGTAAGACCTGATTGCTTCTATGGTAAGCACAATCTTGAACACCATGCGACACAGCTTGGTGAAACGCAAAAGCTGATCTTTGATTTGGACAGTCTGGAAGCGTATATAGGAACAATTATAAATCCTGAAGAAGTAAGAGAATATATGGAGGATGCAGAGGACCTTAAAAAGTTCGCAGAGGACGAGGCGGGAAATCTTTATGTTCTTCCGTTTTCTTATACAGCTGAGGGCTTTGGTAAGGAAAGCTATACTCTTGACGATAACGGTGACGGAACTTATACGTTTAATGTTGCGTATACCCTTGTTGATGAGAACGGAGAAGTTTATAAGGAGAGAACGGAAAGCTTCGATCTTGTTCAAATAGATGGCAGATGGGTGTTCGACGATTTTCGTGTTATCAGACAAAATTAACTTAAAAATCTTGGGTGAGCAGAAGGCTCACCCTAGTTTTACGTTTGAAAACACACCGTGTTCATGAAATATTTACAAAACGATTTTACAAAAACTGTTGCAAAACAGAAAAAGGTGTGGTAAAATAACCAAGCTTGATGTGCGATGAAGCGGGAGGTTGCGACCGAAAGGTTGGGAATTTCCGTGGAGTATGTCCGATAAACGGGCGACAGCAAATATGAACCGACAGCAAGTGCGTTCTTGCCGTTTGCTTCTTCAAGCGGAAGCAGGTGCGACGGTAGGGGTATGCAGTTTGCTAAGGCTCAAGGTTTCAACACGAGCCGGGGAACGGCCGATAAGAGTATCGGTACGCCTCGCGTGTGCTTGTCCTACAGGACAGGCAAGAATACTTGAAAGCTGCCCGAGACCCTTTTCCCCAGCGTTAAGGTCTTCGGGTTTTTAATTCGGGATGAACGAGAAACACCCGGATGCGTGTTCAATATTTACTGTGCCGCATTTAAAACTTCCTTCATTTATATTACAAATGCACAAAAAATGAGGGGCAAAAAATTTTAAAGGAGGCAAAAAAATGGCAACTCAGGAAAAAATCAGAATCAGACTCAAGGCTTACGATCACACACTTATCGATCAGGCTGCGGAAAAGATAGTTGAAGCTGCAAAGCGTAACGGTGCTAAGGTATCCGGTCCTATTCCGCTTCCCACAGATAAGGAAGTAGTTACAATCCTTCGTGCAGTTCACAAGTACAAGGACAGCCGTGAGCAGTTTGAATTCAGAACTCACAAGAGACTTATCGATATCCTTAAGCCCAGCCAGAAGGCAATAGAGGCACTTGTTGATATCGAACTGCCTGCAGGTGTTGAATCCGAAATCATTACATTCTAATTGATTTTACGGATAACACAAGGCAAAACAAAATTGCGTTATTGCTTCGAAAGAAGTTAATACAGTCTGAAGTGTCTATACCGCACTGCAGATAGGATTTAATCCGGTCATGTTGGCTGTTGTTCTGCTTGTCGCAAGGTTTGCAGAATAAATACAGGCGGTCAACCAATAACTAAGGAGGAAAAGAAATGAAGAAAGGTATAATCGGTAAGAAGATCGGCATGACTCAGATCTTTGACGAAGTGGGAAATGTAATTCCCGTAACAGTCATTGAAGCAGGTCCCTGCGTAGTCGTTCAGAAGAAGACAGTTGAAAACGACGGCTATGATGCTGTACAGCTTGGTTTCCAGAACGTTGAGGAAAGAAAGCTTTCAAAGCCTTCCAAGGGTCACCAGGCTAAAGCAGGAGTTGCAAAAAGACATCTCAAGGAATTTAAGCTTGAAGATGCAGCGTCTATGAATGTAGGCGATGAAATCAAGGCAGACGTTTTCGCAGTAGGCGAATGCGTTGACGTAACAGGCCTTACAAAAGGTCATAGTTACACAGGTGCCATTAAGCGTTGGAACTTGCATACGCTTGAATGGACACACGGTGTAGGTCCTGTTCACCGCCAGTCCGGCTCAATGGGCGTTATCGACCCTGCGAGAATTTTCAAGGGCAAGAAGATGGCAGGTCAGTACGGTCACGAACAGGTGACAATGCAGAACCTCGATGTAGTAAAAGTTGACGTTGAGAAGAACCTTATCGCAGTTAAGGGTGCGGTTCCCGGACCCAAGGGCGGTATAGTGTTCATTCGCTCAACAGTAAAGTAAGCGAAGGAGGAAACATAAATGCCAAACGTAGCAGTATTTGATATGGCAGGCAACAAGCAGGGCGAAATGGAGCTCAGCGCTACAGTATTCGGTGCAGAAATCAATGAACCCGTCCTCCACAGCGTTGTCAGAGCGTATCTCTTAAATCAGAGACAGGGTACACAGAGTACCAAAACACGTGCGGAAGTATCAGGCGGCGGCATTAAGCCTTGGCGTCAGAAGGGTACAGGCCGTGCAAGACAGGGTTCAACCCGTTCTCCTCAGTGGACACATGGTGGTGTGGCTTTAGGTCCTAAGCCCCGTTCATGGAGAGTAAGCATTAACAAGAAGGTAAAGAGAATAGCGATGCAGTCTGCACTCAGCTCAAAGGTAGCTGACAGCGAACTCGTAGTTGTTGATTCAATCGCAACAGGCGAATATAAGACCAAGAAGATCGTGGAAATGCTCAAGGCACTCGGTGCTGATAAGAAGGCTCTCATCGTTCTTCCTGAGGTTGATAAGTTCGTGGTACAGTCCGCATCCAATATTCAGGGCGTAAAGACAGCAACTCCCGGCACACTCAACGTATACGACATTCTTAAGTACGATATGTTTGTTGTTGCAAAGGACGCTGTTAAGATAATCGAGGAGGTATACGCATAATGAAAACATTACATGACGTTATTATCAAGCCGATTATTACTGAAGACAGTATGGCAAGACTTGCTGATAAGAAGTATACCTTTGAAGTAGCAAAGACCGCTTCCAAGATTGAAATCAAGAAGGCAGTTGAAGAAATCTTCAAGGTAGACGTTGATAAGGTTAACACCATCAGCATGAAGGGCAAGGACAAGAGAGTTGGTTACCACGTTGGTAAGACAAGCGATTGGAAAAAAGCCATCGTTACTCTCAAAGCTTCTTCAAAAACTATCGAATTTTTCGATAGCATGATGTAACAAGACTTAAAAAGTTTTCAAACACGGCGGCAAAGGGTAGCCAAAACCCACCGTATCGCCGAGAAATGGAGTAAAAAATGGCAGTTAAGACATTTAAACCTACTACTCCGGCAAGAAGACAGATGACAGTTCCCGGCTTTGAGGAAATCACAAAGAAGACTCCTGAAAAAAGCCTTGTAACTGTCCTCAAAAAACATTCCGGACGTAACAATACAGGTAAGATAACCGTACGCCATCAGGGCGGCGGAAACAGAATCAAGTACAGAATCATCGACTTTAAGAAGAAGATTGAAAATGTTCCCGCAACTGTACTTGCAATCGAATACGACCCCAACAGAACAGCTTATATCGCACTCATGCAGTACGAAACAGGCGAAAAGACATACAGCATAGCTCCTGTAGGTCTTAAGGTTGGTGACGTAGTAATGAACGGTCAGGGTGCAGATATTAAGCCCGGTAACGTTCTTGCAATAAGCGACATCCCCGTTGGTACTCTTATCCACAACATCGAAATCTATCCCGGTAAGGGTGGTCAGCTTGTAAGAAGTGCAGGTACTTATGCACAGCTTATGGCTAAGGAAAACGGTGTTGCTCAGGTAAGACTTCCCTCCGGTGAAGTAAGAATCATCAGACTTGACTGTAAGGCAACAATCGGTCAGGTTGGTAACCTCGAACACGAAAACATCAATATCGGTAAGGCTGGTAAAAAGCGTCACATGGGCATCCGTCCTACCGTACGCGGTTCTGTAATGAACCCCTGCGATCACCCCCACGGTGGTGGTGAAGGTAGAGCTCCTATCGGTCGTGCAACACCTGTTACACCTTGGGGCAAGCCTGCTATGGGTTATAAGACAAGAAACAAGAAGAATCGCACAAATAAGTTCATCGTAAAGAGAAGAAACGACAAGTAATTCGTATAGCGGTGAATAATAAGGAGGAATAATTTTGAGCAGAAGCATTAAAAAAGGACCTTTTGTCGAAGCAAAGCTCTTCAAGAGAATTGAAGAAATGAATGCTCAGGGCGAAAAGAGAGTTCTTAAGACATGGTCAAGAGCTTCCACAATATTCCCTCAGTTCGTGGGCCACACAATAGCAGTTCATGACGGCAGAAAGCATGTGCCGGTATATGTAACCGAGGATATGGTAGGTCATAAGCTCGGCGAATTTGCTCCCACAAGAACATTCAAGGGACACGCAGGCTCTAAGACAAGCAACAACTAATAGATCGTAATACCGTGCTTATAAAGGCACACAAATTGCGAAAGGAGGCAAACTCATGGAAGCAAAGGCATATTTAAGAGATTTGAGAATCTCACCCAGAAAGGTGTCTATCGTTCTCGATCTTATCAGAAATAAAGATGTTGCAACCGCAGCAGGTATTCTTGCAAACACACCTAAGGCAGCAAGTCTTCCCGTTGCAAAGCTTCTTAAGTCCGCTGTTGCCAACGCAGAAAACAACAACGGAATGGATGTTTCAAAGCTCTATGTTTCACAGTGCTTCGTAACACCCGCAAGAACAGCAAAGAGAATACAGCCCAGAGCACAGGGCAGAGCTTTCAGAATTCTTAAGAGAAGCTCACACGTAACATTGGCGGTAGCTGAAAAGCAGTAATCGCAAAAACAAATAAAATTTAAAATTAACTGACGTAAAATAAATACGTTAATTCCAACAAAGGAGGCTTATTACGGAGTATGGGTCAGAAAGTTAATCCGCACGGTTTGCGTGTAGGCGTAATAAAAGACTGGGATTCCAGATGGTTCGTTAAAGACGAAGTATTCGGAGATACTCTTGTAGCAGACTACAAGCTCAGAACTTGGCTTAAAGAAAAACTGCAGGGTGCCGGCGTTCCTAAGATTGAAATTGAACGTGACGGTAAGAGAATAAAGGTGTTTATCCACTGTGCAAAGCCCGGTATCATCATCGGTAAGCAGGGCGCAGAAATCGATAAACTCAAGGGTGAAATTGAAGCGTTCACAGGCGAACCCTGCCTTGTAAACGTAACAGAAGTAAAGTCCCCCGACCTCAACGCACAGCTCGTTGCTGAATCCATCGCAGCACAGCTCGAAAGAAGAATCGCTTTCAGAAGAGCTATGAAGCAGGCAATCGGCAGAACAATGAAGCTCGGCGCAAAGGGTATCAAGATCAGCGTTTCCGGCTGTCTCGGCGGTGCAGAAATCGCAAGAACAGAAAGATACCACGAGGGTACAATTCCGCTGCAGACAATC
>JAGBCG010000072.1 GCA_017938055.1 Clostridia bacterium | reverse complement strand
GTGGGTCAGTATCAGCACGATATGCCTCAGAAAAGACTTGGTGAAACACTTGAAGGTGTGGTTGAAGACTGCGTAAATGCGGTTGGTATTGATTTGAATACCGCTTCCCCCTCACTTTTGTCATATGCGGCAGGACTTAACAGTGCAGTTGCCCAGAATGTTGTTACTTACAGAGAAGAAAACGGAAGCTATACCGACAGAAAACAGCTTCTAAAAGTTCCAAAGCTCGGAAAGAAGGCGTTTGAGCAGTGTGCAGGTTTTCTCAGAGTGCCCGAAAGCAAGAATCCTCTTGACAATACGGGTGTACATCCCGAAAGCTATGCTGCGGCACAAAAGCTTATGGAAATTCTCGGCTGTGATGCTTCGCTTGTAAAGAGCGGCAAGGGAATTGAGGACGTTGAAGAACGTCTTAATGAGTACGGTAAGGCAAAGGCGGCACAGGAATGTGGAGTGGGTATTCCTACTTTAACGGATATAGCAAAGGAGCTTTCAAAGCCGGGACGAGATATTCGTGATGATTTGCCTGCACCGATTATGAGAAGTGCGGCAATGGAAATAAGTGACCTTGTACCAGGCATGGAAATAATGGGAACGGTAAGAAACGTAATAGATTTTGGTGCATTTGTTGACATCGGTGTTCATCAGGACGGACTTGTGCACATCTCACAGATTTGCTCAAAGTTTATTAAGCACCCGAGTGAAGTCCTCTCTGTCGGTGATATAGTCAAGGTTAAGGTTCTTGAAGCGGATGCACACAAGAAGCGAATTTCCCTTACAATGAAGTTTTAATGTTTTATAGTTCAAAAGAAGAAGCATGAACACGGAGTGGGAAAATGAACGTATTTGATTTTGACAAAACCATATTCAATGGTGACAGTACGGCAAAATTTTATAAATACTGTATAAAAAAATATCCAAGAGTTCTAAGGCATCTGCCGTCAATGGTCTGTGCTTTTGTAAGGTATTATATCTTTAAAAAAGGTACTAAAACACAGTGCAAGCAGATATTTTACAGGTTTTTACATGAAATTCCCGATGTCGATAAGGCTGTAAGTGATTTTTGGGATAAGAATTATGACGGCATATTTGACTGGTATAAAAAGCTTCACACTGCTGATGATATAATTATTTCAGCAAGTCCTGAATTTTTGCTTGAGGGAATTTGCAAAAGATTGGAAGTTGCAAAGTTGATGGCTTCCAGAGTAGATAAAAGCACAGGTATATATGATGGCGAAAATTGTCATGGAGAGGAAAAGGTAAGAAGATTCTGCGATTACTTGCCTGACGGAGAAATTGATGAGTTTTATTCCGATTCAATTTCGGATTTGCCACTTGCACGAATTGCAAAGAAAGCATATGTGATTACTAAAGATGGCAAGGTCAAGGATTGGGGAACGGTATTTCCCGGCACATTAAACCAAAGCGAGTCTGTATGAAAGACATTTGTAAAAGCATAAAAAGATGGTGTAAGATATGACTAAGGAAAAAGAAACTGTGAAAGAAGCAAAAGCTGTTGAAAAATCAAATAAGAATGATTTTCATGCACATCACAGAGAACGACTCAGAAACAGATATAAAAAGAACGGCATAGAAACCTTTACGCAATGTGAAATTCTGGAAATGCTTCTGTTTTATGCAATACCCCGCAAGGATACAAAACCGCTTGCACATGCTCTGCTTGAGAGTTTTGGCTCACTTCCTGCTGTGCTTGAGGCGACGGAAAAACAACTACTCGATGCCGGAGCTACTAAGTCAAGTGCCTTTTTCTTGAGTTTTATTAATGATGTTGAATCGGTTTTGGCAAAACAGAGGGAGTCGCGTGAGGTGTACAGTGATTATGATGATTTGGGAAGATATATGTGTGCACTTTTAAGAAAAAGCAGAACAGAGCAGGTGTTTGCCGTAATGCTGGACGCACAAGATAAGCTTATAGGCGACTGCCCTTTAGGTAAAGGTGACTTTGACAGTGTGAAAATTGATTTAAGAAAGCTTATCGAGCAATGCATCTGTAAGGGTGTTGCCAAGGTGGCACTTGCACACAACCATCCGGCAGGAAGAATGGAAGCGTCTACCGATGACTATATTGCAACAAGAACTGTGGAAAGTGCACTTAAAAACATCTCGATTGATCTTGTTGAACACTATATTGTTTGCGGAAAAACCTACATAGGAATGAAAAAGCTGGAGCGTGCGTACAGAGCCGGCATGGACGATAACTATGACACTATAGATGAGGACATATTCTAATCGAAAAATACAAATATTGCTTTGTGCTCTTGTACAAAATACACAAAAAAGCAAGGGTAATATTTGTGCCATATGAGAATTGTTTTTTTTACATTATTGTTGTAAAATAGACATGGCAAAAACAAAAATATAAAAACGGAGGAATTCAAAATGAAGAAAATTCTCGCAGTTCTCCTTGCAGTGCTCTTTGTATTTTCAATGGTAGCTTGCTCGGAAACAAAAACAGTTGTAGACACAGACGTTGACAAGGCACAGGAAAGTATCAAGATTGGTGTTATCTGCATTGGTGACGAAAACGAAGGCTATACCGAAGCTCACATCAAGGGCGTAAGAGAAATGGCTGCAAACCTCGGTCTTTCCGAAGACCAGATTATCTTCAAGTATAACATCAGTGAAAGCGGTTCTGAATGTAAAGACGCAGCAGCTGAGCTTGCAGATGAGGGATGTGCTATTATTTTTGGTAACTCCTTTGGCTTTGAAGATCAGATGTACGAAGTAGCTAAGGAATATCCTGACGTACAGTTCTGTCATGCAACAGGCTACAAGGCAGCTACAAGCGGTCTTGAAAACACACATAACTACTTTGCTTCCATCTTCGAAGCAAGATACGTTGCAGGTGTTGTTGCAGGTCTTAAGATTCAGGAAATGATTGACGCAGGTGAATTTACTGCAGAAGAAGCTAAAATCGGTTATGTAGGTGCATATCCTTACGCAGAGGTTAAGTCCGGCTACACAGCATTCTACCTTGGTGCAAGAAGCGTTGTTCCCGAAGTAACAATGGAAGTTAAGTATACAGGCTCATGGGCTGACATGGCTAAGGAAAAGGAAGTTGCTGATGCACTTATCGACGGCGGCTGTATCCTTATTTCACAGCATGCTGATACAACAGGTGCACCCAGTGCGGCAGAAGCTAAGGGCGTTCCTTGCGTAGGTTACAACGTATCCATGATCGACGTTGCTCCCACAACAGCACTCACATCTTCTCAGGTTAACTGGGGTCCTTACTATACATATGCTGTTCAGAGCGTTATGAATGACGAAGAAATCGCTGTTGACTGGTGTGCAGGTTATGCTGAGGGTGCTGTAAGACTTACACAGCTCAACGAAGCAGCAGTTGCTGCAGGCACAGCTGAAAAGGTTGCTGAGGTTGAAGCAGCTATCAAGAATGGCGAGCTTAAGGTATTTGATACAGCAACATGGACAGTAGGCGGCGAAAAGGTTACATCCACAGTTGAAATTGACGGCTACTTCGGCAACGAATACATTATCGACGGTGCATTTGCTGAATCCACACTTGCATCTGCTCCTTCATTTGCATTTGTAATTGATGGTATCACAGAGCTTCAGTAATTGAATTTACATCTTAATATGCGGCACGGGAAACTGTGCCGCATACTTACATATATGGAAACAATTATTTTTTAAAATTATAAAAAAAATGAAAAAAGGTATTGACAAACGCATTTTACTATGTTATAATATCACACGTTGCAGGGCGGTTTGAGCCTTTTAAACAAATTGAATATGCTGGTGTGGCTCAATGGCAGAGCAGCTGATTT